>JAFUBJ010000037.1 GCA_017460265.1 Atopobiaceae bacterium
ATGGCCATCCTGCCGCCTCGCCTGTATGAGACGATATACGACGGAACCCTGACGCGCGACGAGGTCGGCCGCACGGTTGCCGGCGTTGTGGAAGATGCCGGCGTGGTCAAGTGGGACGAGGACGGCCGCGCTGCCCTCGGGCGCTTTCTTGAATGCCTCTAGGACACCGCTGTCTGATACAAAAGGGTGTAACCCTGTTGTCTCAGACACTCCGACATGCAAGGAGAACCCCATGATCAAGCTTGCCCTCACCGACCTCGACAACACGCTCATCCCGCTGGGAGCTCCCCATGCGAGCATGCGTGCCATTGCCGGCATCCACGCGATGCTCGATGCGGGCCTCCACTTTGGCCCCGTCTCGGGCAGGGTCCCGGCGGCCATGCGCTGGATGTTTGGCGGGGATGCGGCGTGCGGCAAGACCGGCGCCTACGTCAACGGCCAGCTCGTGTATGTCGACGGAAGGTTGGTGCACCAGGAGCTGCTGTCCAGGGCTGACCTCACTGAGGTGGGAACCTGGATACGCGACGTCGAGGGATGCGCCTTGGCGATCTATGACCTTGACGACATATCCGAGACGACCGACGGGGCCACGTACTACCTTGGCGCGACACGCGTGGAGCTTGCCCGGCACGAGTCATCGTTCGGCACCCGCCCACACGTGATCGACCGCCTCGACCAAGCCACCTACATCAAGGCAAACCTCCGCTGTGACATCCCCTGGGACGAGATGGTCACCCTGCGCGACACGCTCCGCGAGCAGTTCCCCATGATCGACTTCGTGTTCCCCACCATGTACGGGCCCTTCATCGACATCCTTCCCAAAGGCTGGAGCAAGGGCCGTGCCGTCGAGGTGCTGGCCGAGGAGCTCGGGCTCACGCTCGACGAGGTGGCGGTGTTCGGCGACTCGGAAAACGACGTCTCCATGCTCGAGGCGGTCCCCCACTCCATCGTGGTGGACAACGCCAGCCCCGAGGCGCTGGCGGCGGCGCACTACCGCATCGGCCCCTCGGCAGACGACGCGGTGGCCGATGCGCTGTTCGATATCGCGGAGGCAGCGCAAACAGGAAGGATGCCGACGTTTCTGGACCCATCGCAAACCATTTAAGGAGGACCAGATGGAAAACGTCGCAAAGCAACAGGCCGACACCTGCGTGCTCGTCACGGGCGGTGCCGGCTTCATCGGCAGCCACACCGTGGTCTGCCTGCTCGAGCAGGGCTATCGGGTCGTCGTCGTTGACGACCTGTCAAACGCAAGCGAGAAGGTGCTTGACCGGATTCGCCAGATCGTGGGCGACGAGGCAAACGAGCGCCTGAGCTTCTATCGTGCCGACGTGCGCGACCGCACCGTGCTCGACATCATCTTCAAGAAGAGGGACATCGATGCCGTCATCCACTTCGCCGGCTACAAGGCCGTGGGCGAGTCGGTCGCCAAACCCATCGAGTACTACGCCAACAACATCGGGAGCACCCTCACGCTCGTCGATGCCATGCGCAGGCATGGGTGCAAGTCCATCATCTTCAGCAGCTCGGCCACCGTCTACGGCGACCCGGACAAGCTGCCGCTGACCGAGGAGGCACCTAAGAAGCCCGCGACCAACCCCTATGGCTGGACCAAGTGGATGATCGAGGAGATCCTGGGGTCGCTCGTGGTGGCAGATCCCGAGTGGAACGTCGTGCTGCTGCGCTACTTCAACCCGATTGGTGCGCACGAGTCCGGTCTCATCGGCGAGGACCCGAAGGGCATTCCCA
>JAFUBJ010000378.1 GCA_017460265.1 Atopobiaceae bacterium
GCTGCCCACGACGGTCGCCTCGGGGTAGCGCTCCATAAAGGCGAGGATGCTGCCGCTGTGGTCAGGCTCCATGTGCTGGACGATGAGGTAGTCAGGCGTGCGGCCGTCAAGGGCGCCCTCAAGGTTGCTCAGCCACTCGTCAACAAAGTTGCCGTCAACGCCGTCCATCACGGCGACCTTCTCGTCCATGATGACGTAGGAGTTGTAGGCCATGCCGTTGGGCACGATGTACTGGCCCTCAAAGAGGTCAAGCTGGTGGTCGTTCACGCCAACGTACAAGACGCCGTCTGCAATCCGCATGGTGTCTCCTTCCTGTGGGTTTACTAATCAGTACAAAAGCATACCGCTTTGACGTGCGTCTCGTTCCAGCGACACGAGAAGTGTGCTAAAGTCGTTCCTCGCGCCGGGTAGGCAGCGGTGTAAGTGACTAGGCAGATCAGGTGGTACTTGATCACCACCTCTAAAAAACAAGGAGCGTTGCCCCATGAAGAACAAGATCGTCGAAGCCCTTCGTCTTCTTGACTCTGTTCCTCCCGTTCTGCTCACCTTGATGACGCTTTCCGTCGTGGGCATGAACCTTCTTGCCAACAAGAGCGTTGACACCGGCATTTCGTGGCTCGCGCTTGACAGCGGCTTCATCCTTTCCTGGCTCGCGTTTCTGACCATGGACGTCATGACGCACTGCTATGGTCCCAAGGCAGCCACAGTAGGCTCGCTCACCGCAATGTGCCTCAACCTCTTCATGGCTGCCATCTTCTTTGTGGGAAGCAAGATTCCCGGCATGTGGGGCGAGAGCTATGTGGAAGGCAGCGAGGCCATCATCAACGCCGCCCTTGACCACACGTTTGGGGGAACCTGGTTTGTCCTTCTGGGAAGCTCCATTGCCTTTGCCGTCTCGGCCGTTGCAAACAACTTCCTGAACTGGGCAATTGGCGAGCGCCTGAACGGAAAGGGCTTTGGCGCCTTTGCCACCCGCAGCTACGTCTCGACCTTCATTGCGCAGTTCATTGACAACATGACCTTTGCGCTGCTGGTGAGCCGCGTGTTCTTTGGCTGGACGATGCTGCAGTGCATCACCTGCTCCATCACGGGCGGCCTGATCGAGCTGCTCTCCGAGGTGCTGTTCTCGCCCATGGGATACCGTATCTCGCGCCAGATCATGGCGCGTCGCGGAGAAGAGCCGGCAGAAGAGGCGGCATAGCCATGAACGTGCTGGTAAGTGGCACAAGCAGCGGCATTGGCCAGGCCATCGCAAAGAAGTATCTGAGCGAAGGGCATCGCGTGACGGGCATGGACATTGCTCCGTCGACGATTGACCACGAGGGATATACGCACCTTGTGTGCGACATTCGCGACACCGAGCTCCCCGACGCGGGCGACCTGGACATCGTGGTCTGCAACGCGGGGACCCTTGAGGAGGCGGACGCCATCGAGGTGAACCTCACCGCGACAATCCGCTTTGCGCAGCGCTACGCCAAGAGTCCGACACTTCGCTCGCTGCTGTTTGTGGCGTCGGCCTCTGCGCGCAACGGGGCGGAGTTTCCCCTGTACGTTGCCAGCAAGGCGGGCATCGTCGGCTACATGAAGAACCTTGCGCTTGAGCTTGCGCCGCGTGGCGTGACGGTCAACAGCGTGTCTCCCGGTGGCGTCATCACCCCCGCCAACGCCCACATTCTTGAGAACGATGGCCTCTACCAGGCCGTTCTTGCCGAGACGCTCCTGGGCAAGTGGGCGGAGGCGTCCGAGGTGGCAGAGCTCGCGTACTTCTTGACGGTTGTGAACCGTTCGATCACGGGCGAAGACATTCTTATGGACAATGGCGAGATGCTCAAGTCCAACTTTGTGTGGTAGAGCTATAGCCCATTGCCGCCATTGTCGGGCACTTTGGCCCGCCCCTGATTCAAAAGACGAGCCTCAGGGCTCGTTTAGCTACACGACTGTATATTTCGGCATAACCACAGGTTACAGGGTGTTTTGATGTGGTAGGATTGCTGCTCAAACAGTACTTTAAATGCGGTATGAGACAAAGGGGGAAAGGCATGGAGAGACCCGCTCACATGGCCAGTCAAGCTGCTGCGCCCGTATCGGGGAAGGACCGTCGCCTGCACGTCTCGACAGCGCGCATCATGGTGTATGCGCTGCTCATCGCAGTCGTCTTCTTCACGTTTTCCTACACGCTTGCGTGGGGACATAAGGTAGACCTGATGGCGAGCCAGTCTTCGACTGATACATTCAAGAACCTGAATCTTGAGACGATTGATGGGGACGTCGTCACGTCGGAAAACTTGAAGGACGCGCGCGTTACGCTCTTCAACGTGTGGGGCACGACCTGCGCTCCGTGCGTCCAAGAGCTGCCGATTCTTGAGGAGCTGACCCACAGCTACGCTCCTGGCGAAATCCAGCTCTTCGGCATGCTCGAGGACTCGCTGGACTCGCGCGGCGGCGTTGTTCAGGCGCACCTTGATACGGCAAAGAACTATCTTACGAAAGCCGGTGCAACCTATCCCACGCTCGTGCTCGACGAGCCGACCTACGCGTTCGTCAAGACGTCGGTCGTCGGTACCCCCACCACGTTCTTTGTGGACAGCGAGGGCAACATCGTGCACGTCGTGACGGGAGCCAACTCGCTCGACGGTTGGAAAGAGCAAGTCGATATCGCGCTGTCCAATCTGTCCTGACGGCAAGGAGAAAGGTGCTCATGATGTCTAAGGGGAGAAATATTATTACTGTGGCGCTGCTCGTGGTGTCACTTGTTCTGACGGTGCTGGGCGTTGCGGCTGGCGAGCCTGATACCGTGCTGGGGAAGGCCGTCAACGTCTGTATGGAGTGTATCGGAATTGGCTAACAAGAATGCCGCGGCGGCGGCAAAGCATTCACGCATCAGGACCTGGTTCCAGGCGGCGTGGTTCGCCATTACCAATGGCTACGTACGCGGCTACACCAGTGGCAAGATCTTTACCGGCCCCACCAAGACGCTGTGCGTGCCGGGACTCCCCTGCTATTCCTGCCCGGGAGCCCTGGCGTCATGCCCCATCGGCTCACTGCAGGCGGTTCTTAACAGCGGTTCGTTCAAGATATCCCTCTACGTCTTTGGCCTCCTCAGCATGTTTGGCGTGCTGTTTGGACGCTTGGTCTGTGCCTGGATGTGCCCCTTCGGCCTCTTCCAGGACCTGCTCTACAAGATCAAGATTGGGCCCAAGAAGAAGAATCTTCCGGGCCACAAGTACCTGCGCTGGCTGCGCTTTGTGGTGCTTGCCGTCATGGTCATCGCCCTCCCCGCGCTGATCGTGAGCGACGGCGGCTCAGGCCAGCCGTGGTTCTGCGAGTGGATCTGCCCGAGCGGCACGCTGCTTGGCGGCATCCCCCTAGTGGCGCTCAACGAGGAGTTCCGTGCCATCATCGGCTTCCGCTTTGCCTGGAAGATGGCCATCCTCGTGCTTTGCACGGTGGGCGCCATCATCTACTACCGTCCCTTCTGCAAGTACCTCTGCCCGCTGGGCGCCATCTATGGCCTCTTCAACCCGGTCTCTACGTACCGTCTTGAGATCGACACCAGCAAGTGCATCAAGTGCCACGCCTGCCAGCGTGCCTGCGGCATGGACATCTCCACCTTCGAGACGCCCAACAGCATGGACTGCATCCGCTGCGGCGACTGCATGGCTGCTTGCCCGACGGGCGCCATCGAATCTACGTGGGGCAAGGCCCAAAAGCAGATCAGGAGCCGTTGCTTTGTGGATGACGAGGCGGTTGTCGAGGCTGCGGCAGCTCCCGCAACCAATAGCGTCGTGAAGCCGGGTACGCTTCGTTTCATTGGCATCCTGATGCTCCTTGGTGGCCTGGTGGGTATTATCTCGGGTGGCTACTTTGGCCTGTATCGCGACTTCTTCCATCGAATGACGATTGCAAAGCTTGAGCACATCGGACCGGGATCGCTCTTCCTTGGTACCTTCAAGCTGCTGTCCGTGAGCATTGTTGCCATCACGGGCCTCTATATGATTCGCAATGCAAATGACGCGCAGAAGGCAAAGACGGCAAACGAGAAGGTACGCATCGCGTTCGTTCTCTACGTGCTTGGCATCCTTGCCTTCCTTGTGAGCCTCGCCGTCGACGCGAACCTGCCCGATTTCGTTGGCGCAAGCACTGAAGCCATGTCGGAGATGGCGAATGAACGCCTGAACGCTCTCTCGATGCTTATGGATCAGGTTCTCTATAACAACTATTGCCTGGTCTGCCTGCCTGCCCTGACGCTTCTGACCGGCTCGCTGAGGAAGGGCATCGACAACGGTAAGACGAGCGGGTTCTTTAAGGTTCTGCTCGTGCTGGTGACCATCCTCACGGTGGTGTCCGTGGTTTGGGGCGGTATGACAAACTGGGCGTTTATCACTCAA
>JAFUBJ010000379.1 GCA_017460265.1 Atopobiaceae bacterium
CACGGCCTAGCGTGCGTGCGGTTGGGGGGTAGCCCCCAAACCGCACGCTACGGCAACGCTACAGCTTTGCGGAGAGGTCCTGCAGCGCGTGGAAGCGGTGGCTGATGGCGTTCTTCTCTTCTGGCTCGAGCTCCGCCATGCGACGACCCGGACTCTCGGCCATTTCGAAGAGAGGGTCGTAGCCAAAGCCGTTGGTGCCGCGGCGGTCATGGGCAATGCTGCCCTCCACGTCGCCGTCGCCACGCAGGACCTCCTCGCCGTCCTCGTCGCGCGTGACCAGCACAACCGTGGAATGGAAGCGCGCTGTGCGCTGCCCATCGGGCACGTCCGCCATCTCGACAAGCATCTTGTCGTTGTTGGCGTCGTCGTTGCCGTGCTCGCCAGCCCAGCGTGCGCTCATGATGCCCGGCGCCCCGCCCAGTGCGTCCACGCAGAGGCCGGAGTCGTCCGCCACGGCCGTAGAAAGGCCCGTCTCGTCGAGCGCGGCACGTGCCTTGATGAGGGCGTTCTCAAAGAAGTCGTCCCCGTCCTCCACCGGGTCGGGGAAGTCTCCCAGCTCGCCAAGAGCCACAAAGCGCATTCCCTCGAGCGCCGGCGTGGCACCCAGGATTGCCTCGATCTCGGTCAGCTTGTGCGCGTTGCCGGTGGCAACCACGATCGTGGCGGCCGGGTCAAGCGTTGCGATGTCAATCATGATCGGTCCTTTCCGAAGTGAGCCATGAGCCAAAACCAGGCGCTACGCACCAAAGCCCGTCGTCTCTTGTTGCAGCCTTACCAGCCGCTCGATGCCCGCCTGACCCATGTCGAGCAGAGCGTCCATCTGCGCGCGGTCGAAGGCGACCTTCTCGCCCGTGCCCTGGACCTCCACGATGCGGCCGTCGGCCGTGCCGACCAGGTTCATGTCTACCTGCGCGTGGCTGTCCTCGGGATAGTCCAGGTCAAGCAGGAGCTGGCCATCGACCAGGCCCATAGACACGCCCGCGACCTGCCCCGTAAGCGGCAGCTTCTTGAGCTTGCCCTCCGCAACCCAAGCCGCAAGCGCGTCGTGCAGCGCGACCCACGCCCCCGTGACGCTGGCCGTGCGCGTGCCGCCGTCCGCCTGGATGACGTCGCAGTCGCAGGTGACCGTGACCTCGCCCAGCTTGTGGAGGTCAACCACGGTGCGCAGGCTGCGACCAATGAGGCGCTCGATCTCCATGGAGCGACCCTTGCGTCCGCGCTGCTCGCGCGGGGTGCGACGTCCCGTCGAGGCCGGAAGCATGGCATACTCGGCCGTTACCCAACCGGCACGCTGGCCCTTGCGCCAAGCGGGGACGCCCTCCTCGATCGTGGCGGTGCACAAAACGCGCGTGTCGCCAAACTCCGCCAGGCACGAGCCGGTTGCGTTCTTCATGACGGCACGCGTCAGCGTGACGGGGCGCATCTGGTCGAAGGCGCGGTTATAGCTGCGGGCAATGTCTGCCATCTTTCCTCCCTATGTTGGTTTGCCCACCTATTGTACGACGCTGCCCCCACGTGTGATACACTTTCATATTGCACGGGCGATTGGCGCAGTGGCTAGCGCAGGTGCCTTACAAGCACAAGGTCGGCGGTTCAAATCCGTCATCGCCCACCAAGAATCCGGCTGCGCCCCGAAAGGGGCGCTTTTTCGTTTGGAGTGACCATGTCCGCCACGCTCCAGGACATCACACAGGCCCTTTCGCGCGAGGGACTGCTTGTTTCTGCACCCGACTCCCCTGACAAGCTGGCCCTTTTGGTTGACGGGGCGGACAGCGACTCGCGCTTTGCCGCCGCGGACCACCTCTTCATTGCCAAAGGGGCTGCCTTCAAGGAGGCGTACCTGACCTCCGCGCTTGAGAAGGGCTGCGTGGCGTACCTGTGCGAGGCAGCGCGTGCCGACGCCCTGGCACACGTTGCGCCGGACGTGCCCGCCCTTGTCGTGGGCGACGTGCGGCGCGCCATGGGCGTGGCCTCCCCCATTGCCTGGGGTCACCCCGACCACGACCTGGACGTTATTGGCATCACCGGCACCAAGGGCAAGTCCACGGCAACCTACATGCTGCGCGCCATCCTTGACGGGCCTGAGGTGGGTTCGGGCACGGGCATCATGGGTTCCATCGACACCTACGACGGCGCCGAGAGCTTTGAGAGCGTCAACACCACGCCCGAGGCTCCTGACCTGTGGCGCCACGTGGCCAATACGCGCACATCGGGCCTGGGGAGGCTGGTCATGGAGGTGTCGAGCCAGGCGCTCAAGTACGACCGCACGCTTGGCCTCACCTTTGACGTGGGCTGCTTTCTCAACTTGGGGCGCGACCACATATCGCCCATCGAGCACCCCGACTTTGAGGACTACTTCCAAAGCAAGCTCAAGATCTTTGCGCAGTCCAAGGTAGCCGTGGTCAACCTGGGAACCGACCGTGTTGACGACGTGCTGGCAGCCGCTTCGACATGCAAGCGCGTGCTGCGCTTCTCCACCGAGGGCCCTGTGGATGGCGCGGACGTGTGGGCAAGCGACATCGTTGCCCGCGACGGACGCGTGAGCTTTGTTGCGCACACGCCAAGCTGGCAGGCACCAATGACCATTCCTTTCCCGGGCCTCTTCAACATCGAGAACGCGCTTTGTGCCATCTGTGCCTGCGAGGTGCTGGGCATCTCGTCTGAGCAGGTGGCCGCGGGTCTTGCCCGCACGCGCGTTCCCGGCCGCATGGAGGTGCTGCCTTCCGAGGGCGGCGTGACCGCCATCGTTGACTATGCGCACAACAAGCTTTCGTACCAGCGGTTCTTCTCGTCCATGGCTAAGGAGTTCCCCGACCACGAGATCATTGCCGTCTTTGGCTGCCCGGGCGACAAGGCGCTTGAGCGCCGCACCGAGCTGCCGCAGGAGGCCGCCAAGTGGGCTGACCTGCTCATCTATACCGAAGAGGACCCCGCACACGAGGCGGTCGAGGACATCTGCGCGCAGATGGCTGGAGCCACGCCCGCAGGCGTCCGCTTTGAGGTGATTCCCGACCGCGAGGAGGCGGTTCGCCGCTCTGCCGAATACGCGCTTGGCTGCGGAAGGAAGGCGCTGGTCTGCCTGCTAGCCAAGGGCGACGAGACGCGCCAGCACGAGGGCGATTTCTTTGTTCCGTGCCGTCCCGACGGCGTCATCTTTGAGGAAGCCATGACAAACATGCGCGTTTCGGGCTGAGGCCACTTTTGCAACCGCCATTATCTAGGGGGATTCCCATACAAAATGTCCTGGAATCCCCCTAGATAATGGCGGTTGTAAAAACGAACCTAGTTACTTGAGGGGTCAAGAGAGGGGCAGTTGGGCATGAAACTGATTATTGCGTCGGACATTCACGGTGCCGCTCGCTGGTGCAAGCGGCTGATGGAAGCCATCGAGCAGGAAAAGCCCGATCGCGTGGTCCTTCTAGGGGACCTCCTTTACCACGGCCCTCGCAACGACCTGCCCGCCGACTATGCCCCCAAGCAGGTCATAGAGATGCTGAACGCCCTTGCGCCGCAGGTCATTGCCGTGCGTGGCAACTGCGAGGCCGAGGTCGACCAGATGGTCCTCGGCTTTCCCTGCATGGCAGACTATGCGCTGCTGGCCGACCCGTCCACGAAGCACGACCTCTTTCTCACGCACGGGCACGTGTACGGCGCGGGCAAGCATAACAGCATCAACAACCTCCCCAAGCTGCGCAAGGGGGACGCACTGGTCTACGGGCACACGCACGTGAAGGTCAACGAGAAGGGGCCGAACGGCATCTGGCTCTTCAACCCAGGCAGCGTAGGCATTCCCAAGGACGGGACGCATAGCTTTGGCGTCTACGAGGACGGCCGCTTTGAGCACCGCATCTTGGGGGACGCATGAGCGAGCTGCTGGACTCCCTAGCCGAAAGCGCTGATGGCACGGTCCGTGGCCTCAGCTTTGAGGGGGAAGACCTTTCGGGCTCCGACTTGGGGCGCATTGAGTTTGAGGATTGCACGTTTACCAGCTGCTCGTTCTGCGAGGCGTTCTTTGAGCGACCCAGCTTTGAGCGCTGCGACTTTACCGCGTGCGACCTGAGCAACGCTCGGACGGCAAAGGCCTTCTTGCGCGGTTGCCGCCTGCTTGAATGCCGCGCCGTAGGCATCGACCTGCACCAAAGCGTGCTCACGCGCACGAGCTTTCGCGACTGCAACCTTGCCTACGCCAACTTCTCGGAATCAAAGTTTGAACAGATAGGCTTTGCGCGCTGCGACCTGCACGAAGCGACGCTTGCACAGCTGCGCCTTAAGAAACTGCAGATCGAAGGGTGCAACCTAGTGCGGGCTGAGCTCTTTGGAACGCGGCTGCGAGGCATCGACCTTTCGGGCAGCGACATCGCAAGCATTCGCGTGTCCAACACCTTCACGGAGCTCAGCGGCGCGAAGATTGGCCTTGAGCAGGCCGTGGACCTGGTAGGACTGATCGACGTCAAGCTGGTTGACACCGAATGACTCGGAAGGGATACTCCCCTTTGAGTCGACTCAAAGGGGAGTA
>JAFUBJ010000038.1 GCA_017460265.1 Atopobiaceae bacterium
ATGAGCCCCTCCCGCTCGTCAGACATGCAGCTTCACGAGGCCCTTGGGCACCTTCACCCCAAAGAGGGCGTCGTTTATCCCCACGCCACAACGCGTGGCCGTGAGCAGCCTCTTAAGCAAGGCCCTCCCATCCGAATCCGTTGGGAACCCCTCTCCAGGACGACGAGGAACCGCGTCGAGCAGGGAAACCTTTTCCTTCAGCTTCGAATAGTTTGTCAGCTCATCGACGTTGAGCACATAGATGGTCCAGCCCTTATGCGAGAGGGCCTCACGCCTTCGCGCGTCATGCTCCACATCGCGGTGGTAGTCCAGGCCATCGAACTCAATTCCCACAAGGACCGCAGGATATCCTGTGTCTATGCGAGGCGCCTTGGCCCCTGCGACACGTGCCTCAGACTCGTCAAGGGTCACCTTGTAATTGAGCTCGGGAGCAACCATGCCAAAACCACCCATCGCCGTAGGAAGCAAAAGCATGCACGAGACGACCGTTTCCATGGAGCTTGCGCTTCGGTTGCGCACAAACCTCAAAGCCTTGCGCGCCGCACCAACACCACGCATCCCTTCCAGCTGCGAGACCGCATGGCGCAGCCTTTCCACACTCGTAAGCGGAGGGCGCTCATAGAACCCCGAGACCATCTGGGAAAAGTGCGCATACGACCCACAGAGCTCATGCCCCAGCACCACAGCCCCCAGAAACGAGGTCTCCCCAGCCATCTGGACAAACGTGAGCTCTGGGCCCGCACAGAAGACCCGATTCTCCACTTTCTTCACGAGCCCCTGGGGTATGACGTCGCATGTGCAACGGTGAAGGCGCGCTGCATCCCCTGGACTCGCATGTCGCCGCGACGGGACAAGCTGGTGCACGGGGCGCTGCAGGAGCCCGAACGATCGCAGCTCTGACTCGGAGAACAGGTCGTTTTGACACGCAATCCCATCGAGCGCGAGGGGCTCGCTTAAAAGAGTCGCCTGATCGACCTGGGGAGGAACGGCGCGAAGGCGCTCGAGAGACGAGTTGTGGCTAAGCAGGATGGACATGGGAGTCCCCTCTCATGAAAGACAATATGGGTTGTTGGGAGGTGCGAAACGCGTTCGCGAACAAGGTCTTTTGCCTTGGATTACCAGTTTCAGACAAGCAGCCTCCACTGTCAACGAACGTCTACGACGAACGGCTTTGGATTCGTGCCATGCCAAGGTGGAAGTCGCTCGAAACGACATGAAAGGCTCATGTCAGAACGGCAAATACGTCCTTAATTGCATAAGATTCGCATGATTTGACATGAAGTACGCATGTCTTTGAACGTCTTATGCAGATATTGAACAACGCGTGCACATTTATAGACAGCGGGTTTCAATTTGGACATCCCCACCCCTTGAGTCCTAGACTATCGCACGGCAATAACCCAGACAGAGAGCGAGGTTGCCATGCCCAAGCGTACAGACATCCACAAAGTCATGATCATCGGTTCGGGCCCCATCATCATTGGTCAGGCCTGCGAGTTTGACTATTCGGGCACCCAGGCCTGCAAGGCCCTGAGGTCCCTGGGGTACGAGATCGTCCTCGTCAACTCCAACCCAGCGACCATCATGACCGACCCCGGCACCGCCGATCGCACCTATATCGAGCCGCTCAACATCGAGCGCCTCACCGCCATCATCGACAAGGAGCGGCCCGATGCCATCCTCCCCAACCTGGGTGGCCAGTCCGCGCTCAACCTCTCTTCCGAGCTATCCAAGGCAGGAATCCTTGACAAGTACGGCGTCAAGGTCATTGGCGTGCAGGTTGACGCCATCGAGCGCGGCGAGGACCGCGAGGCCTTCACGGAGCTCATGGGCGAGCTGGGCATCGAGATGGCCCGCTCGAAGGTCGCCTATTCCGTCGACGAGGCCGTCGACATCGCCCGCGACCTGGGCTATCCCTGCGTCCTGCGCCCGGCCTACACCATGGGCGGCACGGGTGGCGGACTCGTCTACAACGTCGAGGAGCTCCGCACCGTCGTCAAGCGCGGCCTTGCCGCAAGTCCCGTCCACGAGGTCCTCGTCGAGGAGTCCGTCCTCGGCTGGGAGGAGCTCGAGTTTGAGGTCGTCCGCGACGCCAACGGCAAGATGATCACCGTCTGCACCATCGAGAACATCGACCCGATGGGCATCCACACCGGCGACTCGTTCTGCGTGGCCCCCATGCAGACCATCGCGCAGAAGACCATCGACCGCCTTCAGGAGAAGAGCTACCGCATCGTGGACGCCGTCAAGGTCATCGGCGGCACCAACGTGCAGTGGGCGCACGACCCTGTGAGCGACCGCGACATCATCATCGAGATCAACCCGCGTACCAGCCGTTCTTCCGCGCTGGCCTCCAAGGCCACGGGCTTCCCCATCGCGCTCATCTCGGCAATGCTCGCAAGCGGCCTCACCCTGGACGAGATTCCCTGCGGCAAGTGGGGCACGCTCGACCAGTACCATCCCGACGGCGACTACGTCGTAGTCAAGTTTGCCCGCTGGGCCTTTGAGAAGTTCAAGAGCATCGAGGACCGCCTGGGCACGCAGATGCGCGCCGTGGGCGAGGTCATGTCCATCGGCAAGACCTACAAGGAGGCCTTCCAGAAGGCCATCCGCTCGCTTGAGCAAGGCCGCTATGGCCTGGGCTTTGCCAAGGACTTCAACGACAAGACCCTGGGCGAGCTCATCGACCTCCTTGCCTACCCCACCAGCGAGCGCCAGTTTGTGATGTACGAGGCGCTGCGCAAGGGTGCCACCGTAGACCAGCTGCATGCGCTGACCTCCATCAAGACCGAGTTCATCCAGGAGATGGCCGAGCTGGTGGCCGAGGAGCAGTCCATCCTCAACTGGTCCGCCGCTCACCCGGGACAGCTGCTGCCGGCCGACGTCCTGCGACTTGCCAAGCAGGACGGCTTTGCCGACCGCTACCTGTCGCAGCTCACCGGCCTTGCCGAGGCTGACATCCGCGCACAGCGCGCCGAGCTGGGCATCAACGAGGGCTGGTACGGCGGGCACGTATCGTCCACTCCCGACAGCGCCTACTACTACTCCACCTATAACGCGCCGGACGCGACCGAGCCGCTCGAGGGCGACAAGATCATGATTCTGGGCGGTGGCCC
>JAFUBJ010000380.1 GCA_017460265.1 Atopobiaceae bacterium
CCCGGCGTCTCGTTCTAGTTAGGCGCGGTTGCTCTTGTCGACGAGCTCGCGGAGGTAGCCTGCGGCGGCGTCGAGGTCGGCCTGCTTGGCCCTCCAGTTCCAGTTGCCCGAGGCGACGCCCGGAACGTTCATGCGCGACTCGTTGTCGAGCAGCAGCACGTCCTGGAGCGGGAGCACCGCGAGGTCGCAGTCGCTTGCGAGGACGCGGTCGTTCAGGCGCTTGCCCAGCTCGGTGGCATCCCACTCGTTCAGGCCGAAGTGGTTCTCGCACCAGCCGACCACGGTCTGCGTGTCGTGCGTGCCCGTGAAGGCGCAGGTACCCGGGTTGGGATGGAAGCCCTCGCGCACGTCCTCGTCCACGAACTGGATGACGCTCATGCCCGGGGCGCCCGTCGCGGCAACCAGCGCGCGCACGGCAGGCGTCACGGTGCCCAGGTCCTCGGCGATGATGGGCAGGTTGCCAAAGCGCTCGTACGCCTCGCGGAAGAGGTCCACGCCCGGCCCGAAGCGCCAGGAGCCCTGCAGCGCCGTCTTGCCCTTGGGGATGGAGTAGAACGAGGAGAAGCCCAGGAAGTGGTCGAGGCGGACGTAGTCGTACAGCTCGAACATGCGCTCAAAGCGCGACATCCACCAGTCGTACCCGCGGTCCTTGAGCACGTCCCACTTGAAGGTCGGGTTGCCCCAGAGCTGGCCCTCGGGGCCGAGCGGATCAGGCGGAGCGCCCGCCTGGGAGACGACGTTGCCATCCTTGTCCAGGGCAAAGATGTCGCGGTACGCCCACACGTCGGCCGAGTCGCTCGAGACGTACATGGGCATGTCGCCTACGATCTTCACGCCGCGACGGTTGGCATAGGAGCGCAGGCTGTCCCACTGCACCTGGAAGGCGTACTGGATGCGCTTGTTGTGCTCGATTCCCTCCGCCAGCTCCTTGTCGCGCGAGAGCGAGGGGCTGTACGTCCAGTACTTCTCCGGCCACGTCTGCCAGGCCTCGTCGCCCAGCAGGTCCTTGATGGCGCGGAAGGTCGCGTAGGGCGTCAGCCACTCGTCATGCTTCTTGCAGAACTTCTTGTACTTGGGCTCCTTGGCAAGGTTCTCCAGGTAGGCTTCCTTGTCCTTGGGCCAGTCGACGAGCTCGGGGTTGCCTGCGAAGGCGGAGAGGCCCGCATACGGGGAGCCCCATTGGTCGCAGGGGTTGACCGGCAGGATCTGCCAGTACTTGACGCCCGCGTCGGCCAGCCAGTCGACAAAGCGCTTTGACGGGTCGCAGAGTACGCCCGGCTTGTCGCCGTTGGGGACGCTCGTGATATGGGCGAGCACGCCCATGCCCCGCTCGATGGGGGCCTGCAGGCGCTCCTGCTTGTGGAAGTACAGCACGCAGGTGCCGAGCGGCCACATGAAGATCTCTGCCTGGTCATCCACGACCTTGACGGGGCGCCCGGAGATGATGTCAGAAACGGCCTCGTCGCGCATGGGCACGCGTACCGTGTGCGAGTTGGAGAGGCTGCGGTTGATGAGGACGCAGGCATAGCTCTTGCCGTCATGGCGCCAGTAGCCGAAGACGTCCTCGTTGAGGGCGAAGGGACGGAACACGCCGTTGGTGAAGACGGGAAGCGCCTTGCGCACGGCGATGGCGTTGCGGTAGATGGTCGTGCAGTTGGTGTCTTCCCTGCCCCAGGGGAACGGCCCGCGGTTGTACGGGTCCGCATAGCCCTCCATACCCGCCTCGTCACCGTAGTAGATGCACGGCACGCCGGGAAGAGTCATCTGCATGAGGGCGGCCACCCACAGGCGGCTCACCGCTAGGGAGTGATGGTCCTTGTCCAGGCGGAACGCCGCCTTCTGCTCCTCGCCCAGGGTGCTGCGGTGCGGGGAGTTGCCCAGGATGTTCATGAGGCGCACACGGTCGTGGCTGCCCAGGAGGTTCAGCGTGGAGCGGAACGCCTCCCCGGGGTAGTTCTCGCACAGTTGCTCGAGCGCGTCTGCCAGCGTCTGGGCCGCGATCTTGTCGGTGAGATAGTCGAGGACCGCGTGGCGCAGCGGGTAGTTCATGACGCCGTCAAGCTCATGGCCGTGGAAGTACTTGCGCAGGCGCCCATAGGCGACCTTGGTCGTCGCGTCCTCCCACACCTCGCCGATGAGCAGCGCGTGGGGGTTCTCCTTCAGCTCAGCCGCCTTGATCTCGGCGATGAAGTCGTCTGGCAGCTCGTCTGCCACGTCGAGACGCCAGCCGCGCGCGCCGGCACGCAGCCACTTGCGGACCACGCCGTCCTCGCCGCAGATCAGCTCGCGGTACTCGGGGTTCTCCTCGTTGAGGTCGGGCAGGGCGTCGACGCCCCACCAGCAGCTGTAGGTGCCGTCATCGCAGAGCTTGAACCAGTCGCGGTACGGCGAGTCAGGGCTCTGGAAGGCACCCACGCTGTCGTAGTTGCCCAGACGGTTGAAGTAGATCGAGTCGGAGCCGGTGTGGTTGAACACGCCGTCCAGGATGATGGAGATGCCGCGGTCGCGAGCCTCCTCGCACAGGCGCGCAAAGCTCTCCTCGTCGCCGAGCATCGGGTCGATCTGCATGTAGTTGCCCGTGTCGTAGCGGTGGTTGGACTGCGCCTCGAAGATCGGGTTGAGGTACAGGACCGTCACGCCCAGGCCCTGCAGGTAGTCCAGATGCTCGCGGATGCCCTCGAGCGTCCCGCCATAGAACTCCCACTCGGCGATGCTGCCGTCCTCGGCGCGCTTGTAGGTCGGGGTCTCGTACCAGTCGTCAACGAGTCGACGCTTGGGTCCGTTGGGATGAAGCTTGAGGGCCGCCGCCGTGCGCTCCTCCCAGTCCGTGCCGCGGGCAAAGCGGTCCGGGAAGATCTGGTACACGATGCCTTCCTTGTACCACTCGGGGAAGAACGAGCGAATCAGCTCGTAGCAGGTGATCTGGAACGAAGGCGGCTCGCCGAGGGCAAAGCAGCCCTCGCCCGTCATGCACTCCGGGTTGGCCCCGTAGCGCCAGACATCCCCGTTCTCTGCGGTGATGTTGAAGCTGTACCAGATGATCTGGGACTTGCTGGGGGTGAAGTTGGCGGTGAAGCGAACCGCGTCACCTTGGGGGGCAGGCTCCATGTCGATGAGGGTCTCGCCCTCTTCGTCGATCCAAATACGCAGCTGCGCCGTGGCATTGGGCTCGTCCCACACGTCGATCCGCAGGGTCACCGGCGTGCCCACGCGGGCGGCGCCAAAGGGATCGCGGTACTCGAGGGACGAGGTTACGTGCTTTGCTCTCACGATGCCTCGTTTCTGGAGCATCCGTCGCGCAAACATGCTGAGGCGACGGATGGATGATATGGCGCAGCATATCATAGCAGTAGCGATGCGCAAACGTGACGCAATTGTGAACTGTCTCAGACACACCATTACCCCAAAAGGCGTCGCCCCTGACTCGGAAGGGATACTCCCCTTTGAGTCAGTCACAACAGCACGCAGGTGTCTCACCCCTTTGTGCGGTAGCGAGAGCAAAAGGAGGGGCCGCCCCGAAGGACGGCCCCTGCAAAACCCTTGTGCGTCAGGTGCTAGTCGCGACGCTTGTTGTAGCGGATGATCTCCGGATGCAGCCTGTGATAGCAGTCCAGGTAGTCGTTGGCGGCACGCTTCCAAGAGAAGTCGGCGGCCATGGCCTGCTTTTGGATCTGCTCCCACGCCTTCTTGTCGGTCCAGAAGATCTCGCAGGCGTTGAGCAGGCAGTTTGCCATCTCGTCTGCGTTCATGTTGGCAAAGCTGAAGCCCGTGCCCTCACCGGTGTACTGGTTGTAGGCGTCGACGGAGTCCTTCAGGCCGCCCGTCTCGCGGACGACGGGAAGCGTGCCGTAGCGCATGGCGATCATCTGGGAGAGGCCGCAAGGCTCAAACTCCGACGGCATGAGCAGCAGGTCGCCGCCCGCATACATGCGGTGGCTCAGCGCGTTGTCAAACGCGATGCGCGCGCACATCTTGTCGCCGTAGACGGAGTCGAAGTAGCGGAACGCCTCTTCCTGGTCGGCGTCGCCGGTGCCCAGGATGGCAACCTGCACGCCGCGCTCCATGAGCTGGCCCATGGCGTAGCGGACGAGGCCGAGGCCCTTCTGGTTGGTCAGGCGGCCGATCATGACCACGAGCGGACGCTCGGGATCCTGCGCCAGGCCAAGCTCCTCCTGTAGGAGACGCTTGTTCTCGGCCTTGGCGGAGAGGTCCTTGGCATCGTAGTTGTGGGCGATGAACTTGTCCGTCTTGGGGTTCCAGTCAACGGTGTCGATGCCGTTGAGGATGCCTACCAGCACGTCCGCGCGACGACGGAAGATCGGGTCCATCCCCTCGCCAAAGAACGGCATCTGCAGCTCGCCCGCGTAGGTCGGGCTGACCGTGGTGATGAGGTCGGAGTAGCAGAGGGCGCCCTTCATGTAGTTGATGGAGTTGCTGTCGCAGTAGAGCTGGTCGACGGCGGCCGGGATGTTCTCGAGTCCGAGGACGTCGGAGAGCACCTTGTCAGAGTACTGGCCCTGGAACTTCACGTTGTGGACCGTGAACATGACCTTGACGTTCTGGCACGCCGGGATCTCGCGGTAGAACTCGCGCAGGAAGACGGGAACCAAAGCCGTCTGCCAGTCGTTGCAATGCACGACGTCGCACTCGAGCTCGGGAACGCGGCTGATCGCCTCGCAGATGGCCTTGCTGAAGAAGGCGTAGCGCTCGCCGTCGTCAAAGTAGCCGTAGATGCTACCGTCACGCTTGAAATACGCCTCGTTGTCGACGAAGTAGAAGTCGACGCCGTTGAAGGTCAGCTTCTCGATGCCGCAATAGACGTTGCGCCAAGCAAGGGGCACGTAGAAGTCGGCGACGTGCTCCATCTTCTCCTGGTACTCCCAGGGGATGCTGCCATACTTGGGCATGATGACGGCAACCTTGGCGCCAGCATGCTTGAGCGAGCGCGGCAGGGAGCCCGCGACGTCAGCGAGACCACCCGTCTTGATGAAGGGCACCGCCTCGGACGCGGCAAAGAGGACCTTGATCTTTCTTCTAACCCTGTCAGCCATGATGTGTTTCCGCCTTGTCTTTGCGTTAGTTCTTCTTTACGTAGAGGATGTCACCATCGGTTCCACGCAGCTCGGTGCCAGCGGGGATGACGTTGTTCTTGTCGATGATGGCGTTCTCGATCTGAGCGCCGGCCTTGACGACGACACCCTGCATCAGGATGGAGTGACGCACGGACGCGCCCTCCTCGACGATGACGCTGCGGCCAAGCACGGAAGACTGGACGGCGCCGTAGATGCGGCTGCCGGAGGCGACGAGGGCGTTGGAGACCTTCGCGCCCGGCTCGTACTTTGCCGGCGGGTTGTCGTGGGCCTTGGTCTTGACGGGACGGGAGTCCGCAAGCTCGGTCAGCACGTCGGGATCAAGCAGGTCCATGTTGGCCGTGAAGTAGGAATCCTTGTCGAAGATCGGCTTCATGTAGCCCTCGAAGTCAATGGCCATCACGCGGAAGCGGCCAAGCTCGGAGTTGAGGGCCTCGAAGAGGTCGAGGTGGTCGATGGCCGCAAAGGCATCGAGGAGCTCGAGGAGCAGCTCACGCTCGACGACGGCGTAGTCAAGGAAGACCGTCTCGCCAAACTTGGCGCCCTGCTTCATGCCCTTGACGCGACCGTCCTCGACGTCGAAGGTCACGACGTCGATGTTGCCGTCGCACTTGGCCTTCTTGGTGAGCACGGAGATGCTCGCGCCAGACTCCTCATGCTTGGCGATGAGGGCCTTGACGTCCACGTTGCAGACGAAGTTGGCCGTGGAGAGCACGACGTACTTCTCCTTGTTCTTGATGAAGAACTCCTTGTTCTGGACAAGGTCGCGGATGAGGAAGCGAGCGCCGGTGCGGCTGGTGCCGAAGGCGGTGCCAGGCATGATGAACAGGCCGCCGTTCTTGCGGTCGAGGTCCCAGTCCTTGCCGGAGCCGACGTGGTCGACCAGCGAACGGTAGTTGGTGGGCATAATCATGCCGACGCTGCGAATGCCCGCGTTGACCATGTTGGAGAGCGCGAAGTCGACAAGACGATAGCGGCCCAGATAGGGCATGGAGGCCACGGGACGGCCGGAGAAGACGTCGTCCTTGGAGGCCGTGGTGTAGTTTGCGGTGATAAGACCGATTGCCTTGGGCATGTTTACTCCCCCTTCTCAACAATGGCGTCATCGCCGAGAGTGACGGTATCCTCATCTGCAGCGCCGAAGGTGGCACCAGCGGCCACGCAGGAGCGCTCTGCCATGATCGCGTTGATGACCACGGCACCTTCCTCGACGCGCGCGCCGGGGAAGAGGATGGAGTCCTTGACGACGGCGTTCTTGCCGACGTAGACATCAGCGGAGATCACGGAGTGCTCGACCTGGCCAAGGATGGTGCAGCCGTTGTCGACGAGGGAGTCGTCCACGGAGCCCTTGGGGCCGATGAACGCGGGCGGACGCGTGGAGGAGTTGCTCATGATGGGAGCATCCTGCGCGAACAGGTCGAACGCAGGCTCGGCGCCCAGCAGCTCCATG
Organism: Atopobiaceae bacterium; assembly: GCA_017460265.1. Classification (GTDB taxonomy): domain Bacteria; phylum Actinomycetota; class Coriobacteriia; order Coriobacteriales; family Atopobiaceae; genus UBA1367. The sequence continues at coordinate 6,541 of JAFUBJ010000380.1, forward strand.
TTGGCCTCGTGGAAGGAGGCAACGGTGCCGACGTCGCGCCAGTAGGCCTTGAACTGGTAGGTGTAGAGGCGCTTGCCGTCGGCGAGCAGCTTCGGGATGATGTCGCCACCAAAGTCGTGGCTGGAGTTGGGATCTTCGGCGTCCTCCTTGAGGGTCTTGATGAGGAGGTCGGCGGTGAAGATGTAGATGCCCATGGAGGCAAGGTTGCTCTTGGGCTCCTTCGGCTTCTCGACGAACTCGAGGATGCGGCCCTCGTCGTCGCAGTTCATGATGCCAAAGCGGGAGGCCTCCTCCCAAGGCACGGGCATGACCGCAACGGTGAGGTCGGCGTTGTTGGCCTTGTGGGTAGCCAGCATGTCCTCATAGTCCATGCGATAGAGCTGGTCGCCGGAGAGGATCAGGATGTACTCGGGATCCTGCATCTCCAGGTAGCCAATGTTCTGGGTGATAGCGTCGGCCGTACCCGCATACCAGGCGCCGCCCGTCTGGGTGGCGTAGGGCGGAAGGATGGCCACGCCGCCGTCGCGCTCGTCCAGGTTCCAGGCCTCGCCCGTTCCCAGATACGCGTGCAGCAGATACGGGCGATACTGGGTGAGCACGCCCACGGTGCTGATCCCCGAGTTCGCGCAGTTGGAGAGCACGAAGTCGATGATCCTGTACTTGCCACCGAACGACACCGCCGGCTTGGCGACCTTACTGGTCAGAACGCCAAGACGTGATCCCTGCCCGCCGGCAAGAAGCATTGCAACGCATTCCTTCTTCGCCATAAGCTATTACCCCTTTCGTCTAGGGACCCTTTTTGCAGAACTATCGTCAACTATGCCAAATATCCGAGCCACAATCGCCAATGGTTCGGTCACGAGAGTAATAACCCGACTTAGCGGTAGTCACCTGTGCGCGGCGGGACCGGGCGCATGAAAAAAGGGACGCCCCTTTTCGGGACGTCCCTCGGCGTTGCAAGCAGTGGTGCGGGACTTAGCTCAGGCTGTGCCAAATATCTGCGTCGTATTCGCGGATGGTGCGGTCGCTCGAGAAGTAGCCCGACTTGGCGGTGTTGTGGACTGCCGAGCGGCTCCAAGCGGTGCGGTCGGAAGCGTAGAACTTGGTCAGCTCCTCCCATGCCTGGACGTAGGAATAGAAGTCCTTCAGGACGAGGTCGTAGTCGTTGTTGACCATGAGGCCGTCGTACACCGACTCGAAGTTGCCGGAGAGCTTGGCGAGCTGGCCGTTGGTGAGCATGTCGACCAGGCGACCCAGGCGTGCGCGGTCCGCGTTGTAGGCATCCCATGCCCAGTAGGAGTGCTCGGCGCGGAGCTTGTCGACCTCGGGCGTGGTCAGTCCAAAGATCTTGATGTTGTCGTCGCCCACGAGCTCGCGGATCTCGACGTTGGCGCCGTCGTCGGTGCCGAGGGTGATGGCGCCGTTCATCATGAGCTTCATGTTGGAGGTGCCGGAGGCCTCGGAACCCGCCCAGCTGATCTGCTCGGAGATGTCGGCCGCGGAGTAGATGTACTGCGCGTTGGACACGGCGAAGTTGGGCACGAAGGCCACCTGGATCTTGCCCTCACAGCGCGGGTCGTTGTTGACGACGTCGGCGACGGAGTTGATGAGGCGGATGACCTCCTTGGCGAAGGTGTAGCTCTGCGCCGCCTTGCCCGAGAAGATGAAGGCCGTCGGGACGGGCATGTAGTTGGGGTTGTCGCAGATGCGGTTGTAGATGTCCAGGATCTTGAAGACGTTCAGCAGCTGGCGCTTGTAGGCGTGGAAGCGCTTGACCTGCACGTCAAAGACCATGTGGGTGTCGAGCTCGACGCCAGTGGTCTTCTTGACGTAGTCGGCAAGGCGCTGCTTGTCCCACTTCTTGGCCTTGGCAAAGCCCTCGAGGAAGGAGGCGTCGGTCTCGTAGGCCTCGAGCTTGCCGAGCTCGTAGGCGTCGCGCAGCCAGCCGTCGCCAATGGCGGAGGTGATGAGCTTGCTGTACGGCGGGTTGGCGTTGCCCAGGAAGCGACGGTGGCTCACGCCGTTGGTCTTGTTGTTGAACTTGTCGGGCTCGAGCTCGTAGAACTCGTGCAGGACGCTGTCCTCGATGATCTGGGTGTGGAGGGCAGACACGCCGTTGACGGAGTGCGAGAAGATGACCGAGAGGTTGGCCATGCGCGCCTCGCCGTCCCACAGGATCGCGGTCTTGCGCAGACGGTCGTACCAGTTGTCCCAGTCGTGCGGGAAGGCGTCGCGGTAGCGGCGGTCGATCTCGTCGATGAACATGTAGGTGCGCGGAAGCAGGTTGCGCAGCAGCGGGATGGGCCACTTCTCGAGGGCCTCGGGCATGACCGTATGGTTGGTGTAGGAGATGGTCTCGCGGGCGATGTTGAACGCGAGGTCAAAGTCGACGCCGCGCTCGTCCACCAGCAAGCGCATGAGCTCGGGGCCGCAGAGCGCCGGGTGCGTGTCGTTGGTGTGGATGGCCACGTAGTCAGGCAGGTTTTCCCAGGTGAGCTTGGGGTTGTGACGCATCTTGCGCTCGTAGTCGCGCAGGATCGTCTGCAGGCCGGCGGAGACGAAGAGGTACTCCTGCTTGAGGCGCAGGATGCGGCCGTGCTCGCCCGCGTCGTTGGGGTAGAGGATCGTGGAGATCGCCTCGACGTCGGAGCGGAACTTGGAGGCCTTCGCATAGTCGCCGTTGTTGAATGCGTCGAGGTCGAAGTTCTCCTCTGCCGGCTCGGCAGACCACAGGCGCAGGTGGTTCACGACCTTGCCGCCGTAGCCCACGATGGGCACGTCATACGGCACGGCGCGGACCTTCTCGCCGCCCTCCTGCGTGAACCAGAAGCGGCCGTCCTTCTCGTGACGCTCGACGTGGCCGCCGAACTGCACCATGACGGCGCTCTCGTCCTTGCGGGTCTCCCAGGGATAACCCTTGGCCAGCCAGTTGTCGGTCTTCTCGACCTGACGGCCGTCCTTGATCTCCTGGCGGAAGAGGCCGTAGCGGTAACGCATGCCGTTTCCGTAGCCAGAGAGGCCCTCGACGGCCATGGAGTCGAGGAAGCAGGCGGCAAGGCGTCCCAGGCCGCCGTTGCCCAGGCCGGGGTCGACTTCCTCCTCAATCAGCGTGTCAAGCGGGGTGCCCAGCTCGTCGCAGGCCTCGGCGACCATGTCGCGCACGCCAAAGTTGAGCAGGTAGTTGTCAAGGAGCGGACCGATGAGGAACTCGAGGGAGAAGTAGTACACCGACTTCTTGTCCTTCTGACGCACCTCGGTCTTTACGTTGTTGGCCGCGCTCGCGATGACGCGCGCCAGCGCGGAGTAGCGCTGGTAGTCGGTGCAGTCCTCGTAGTGCTTACCGAACATGTTTCGGCACATGGTGCGGTAGCGCTTGATGAAGTCCTGCTTGTCGGTAAAGATCTGCTGCATATCTCTAACCTCTCCGTAGGTTTCGGGGCATAGCGAGTCCCCGCTCGAAGCGGGCAAACTATAAGAGCCTAACAGTTATGAGTGTAGGGTCAATGGTGATTGTTACCTTGGTAACAAAAGGCGATACCGCGAAAAGCCCAGTATTTTGGCAAAATCGGTGCCTTTGTGGCGGTTTTTGACCAGGTCTTTTCCCGCCATGTGGAGGGAGAGACAAGGGCGGGGCCCCTCGATGACGAAGGGCCCCGCCGTTTTTACCATCTTGCGCTGCAGTTACTTCTTTGCAGCCGCCTTCTTTGCCGACGCCTTCTTGGCCGGAGCCTTCTTGGCAGCGGTCGTGGTCTTCTTGGTTGCCGGGGCGGCCTTCGTGGTCGCCGCCGTGGTCTTCTTTGCCGCCGTCTTCCTGGGCTTGGGCTGCGGGAGCGGGCCGACGTAGCGCAGGATCGTGCCGCCCAGCGGCGGGACGCGCAGGACGATGGAGTTGGCCTGGTTGTTCCAGCCCACGGCCTCGCTCTTGAACTTCGTCCTTCCGTTGGTCACGCCGGAGCCACCATACTCCTGCGCATCGGTGTTGAAGACCTCCTCGTAGATGCCCGGCTTGGGCACGCCGAGACGATACTCCTCGTAGGGGTTGACCTCGAAGTTGATGAGGATGACCAGGTCGTCGTTGGGGTCGTCGCCATGGCGCGTGTAGGAGATCACGCACTGGTCGGCGTTGTCCGCGTCGATCCAGTCAAAGCCGTCAGCCTCGTAGGCGCGCTGCCACAGGGCCGGGTGACGGTTGTAGAACTTGTTGAGCGCCGCCACGAAGTGCTGCTGCTGGCGATGGTTCTCGTAGTTCTCAGCGAGGAAGTACTCGATGCCCTCGTAGTAGCGCCACTCGATGAACTGGGCGATCTCGTTGCCCATGAAGTTGAGCTTGCCGCCGGGATGCGTCATCTGGTAGAACGCCAGGGCGCGCATGCCGGCAAACTGGCGCCAGTAGTCGCCCGGCATGCGGGTGACGAGCGAGCACTTGCCGTGCACGACCTCGTCGTGGCTGAACGGCAGGATGAAGTTCTCGTTGAACGCGTACATGATCGAGAAGGTCAGGAGCTTGTGGGCACCCGGACGGAAGGGGAAGTCCGCCTGCATGTAGTGCAGGGTGTCGTTCATCCAGCCCATGTCCCACTTGTAGTTGAAGCCCAGGCCACCGACCTCGGGCGGACGGGTGACGAGCGGCCACGCGGTGGACTCCTCGGCAATCATCATGACGTCGGGGTAGTACTTGCCAATGGTCTGGTTGCACTCGCGGATGAACTCGATGGAGACGAAGTCCTCCTCGCCGCCCTTGTCGTTGAACTTCTTCTGCGCCGGGTCGTCGATACCAAAGTTGAGGTAGAGCATGGAGGTGACGCCGTCCACGCGCACGCCGTCGGCGTGGTACTCGTCAACCCAGTAGAGCAGGTTGGAGATCAGGAACGTGTGCACCTGGCCGCGCGCGAAGTCAAACTTGTAGGTGCCCCAGTTGGGGTGGATTTCCTTCTCGTAGAGCTTCTTGCCCACGAAGTTGGCCAGGCCGTGGGCGTCGGCGCAGAAGCCGCCGGGCACCCAGTCGAGGATGACGCCGATGCCGGCACGATGGCAGGCGTCGATGAAGTGCTTGAACTGCTTGGGCGTGCCAAAGCGCGACGTCGGCGCGTAGTAGCCGGTGAGCTGATAGCCCCAGCTGCCGTCAAAGGGGTGCTCCATGACGGGGAGCAGCTCGATGTGGGAATAGCCCATCTCCTTGACGTAGGACACGAGCTGCTCGGAGAGCTCGTCGTAGGTGAGGTAGGAGCCCGCGGTGTCTTCGGACTCGGGGTCGCCGTTGCCCGCGACGCCGTCGTCATGGCGCTTCCAGCTGCCCAGGTGCACCTCAAAGATGTTGAGCGGGCGCTTCATGTGAGGCGTTGCCTTGCGGGCCTCCATGTACTTGGAGTCGCCCCAACGGTAGCCGGTGATGTTGGTGGTGCGCGAGGCGGTTCCCGGGATCAGCTCGGAGCTGAAGGCGTAGGGGTCTGCCTTGTAGAGGAGGTCGCCCTGCTCGGTCTCGATGACATACTTGTAGAGCTCGCCGTCTCCGACGCCCTCGATGAAGCCCTCCCAGACGCCACCGGTCATGGTGCACTCGAGGGGGTTGGCCCACTCGTCCCAGTTGTTGAAGTCACCGATGACGTGCACGCTCTTTACGTCGGGAGCCCAGATGGCAAAGTGATAGCCACGCTTGGAACCACGAAGCGCGGGATGGGCGCCCATTTTCTCGTAGCTGCGATACCAGACGCCCTTAGCCATCATGTAGAGGTCGTCCTTGGTGAGATAGAGATTGCTGTCACGGGTTGCCATGTCGATCTCTCCCATCTGTAGAGCCTTGCAAAAAGTGGCCTGCACGCCGTCGGGGCATGATGGGGCCACACGACTTGCGCGATACGAAACCGATTCTATGCCATACGCCTAAGCAGGGGGCCTGCTCATCCGCAAGGGGTAGTCAACAGGCGTTGTAGCGGTATGTGGGCTGTTTCTGGCAACTTGGCGGGATTGCGGTCGGCGCCTGTCTTGTTTGTGGGAGGAAATGTTCCACACAACGTTTGCCAGGTAGGTGCTGGGCGTGTCTTTGCTCAAGTTTGTGGGAGGATTTGCTCCCCTCTTTCTGACGAGAACGACCTCCGGAGCGGTGCAGGGTCACGTTAGTGGGAGGATTTCCTCTCCTCTTTCGAGCGAACGCGGCCACGAATGTGATTTCGGATCACGTTTGTGGGAGGATTTGCTCTCTTCTATTCGGTGGATAGCCGTCCCTTGAAGCCAATGTCGCCTCATCCGCCCACCGAAAGCCAGGCTCCTCTCGCTGCGGGGTCCCGTCTTCTCGTATAAGATTTGATGACCCGGCACATGCCGTTCGCGAACAGGTTTCGCACCATCCCAACAACTGATAGCTTCACAGATAGGGGATCCCTATGTCCATTCTGCTTACCCATAACACCGCTCTCGAACGTCTTCGCTCCGTGCCGCCCCAGGTAGACAAGGCCAAGACCGTCGACGAGCCGCTTCCGGTTGCCGACGTCGGCCCGCTTCCGTACGAAATCACGCACCTGGACTGTCAAGCTCTGGGCGTTTGCCCGTCTCACCTGCACCACCTGGTCTCGAAAGACGCGTTTCGCAGCAAGTCGGAACACCTCAAGACACACCGGACATCCTTGCAGGAGATTCCCGCCGGTCTTGTCCGCGAGGTCGTTCCGGGAGTCTACGTCGCGGGTCCGGAGCTGTGCTTTATCCAGATGGCAGGCACGGTTTCTCCCCTCGGCGCCGTGGTCCTTGGCCATGAGCTGTGCGGCTCCTACTCCCACTTCGCCAAGTTCGCCTCGGGTTTTTACGAGCGACCTCCCCTCACGTCGGTCGAGAAGATCGAGAAGGTCATTCAGCAGCTGAAAGGCATGCGCGGTCTCTCGCATGCGCAAAAGGCGCTGAGGTGGGTGCGCGATGGAAGTGCCAGCCCCATGGAGACGGTCGTCTCGTGCATGTTAGGGTTGCCGACACCGATGGGAGGCTTTGGGCTTGTCCCTCCCACGCTCAACTACGAGGTGACCCTCGACGAGGCGGCTCAGCGTATCACGGGAACCAAGACGGCGCGAATTGATACCGCCTACGAGTCTGCGAAGTGCGGCTTGGAGTATGACGGAAAGGAATATCACCGCGATGCCGTAAGGGATCGCCAAAGGAGGGAGGCCCTGAGCCACGAAGGCTGGGCCATCTACGTAATAGACCTTGATGAGTGCCTGGACTGGGAAAGGCTGCGAGACAAGGTTTCGCTGCTTGACACGATTCCTCGACAGCGAAGTGCAGGGGAAGTGGACGAGAAGCTCAGACGTGACCTGCTGAAACGGCTGCTTCGTGCGACGAGGTTTGGCGTCGGCATGAACGGCGTGCTGTTTGGCGTGCCCGTACCCCACGGCAAGGTGAAGGTCCATCTGTAAAGAGGGAGGATTTGCTCCTCCATTGGCGACGATAACGGACGCGAATGTGATTGTGGGTCACGTTTGTGGGAGGATTTGCTCCCCGCTTAATGACGAAAGCGGCTACGAATGTGACTTTGGGCCACGTTTGTGGGAGGATTTGCTCCCACTCTATTCACGCTATACTTACGACTACCAACAATCCGCAGGTAGGAGGCCAAGATGCCCCGCGAGTCCAAGAAGGCCAAGCGCGAGCGCGCCATCGAGGTGTGCCGCCGCATGGAGGAGCTCTACCCCGCCGTCGAGAGCGCGCTCAACTACAGCGACCCGTTCACGTTGGTCATCTGCGTGCTGCTTTCGGCCCAGACAACGGACGCGGCCGTGAACAAGGTCACGCCCGAGCTCTTCTCGCGCTGGCCGACACCCGAGGCGATGGCCGAGGCCGATCCGTCCGAGATTGCCGAGGTCATTCGCACCATTGGCTTCTTCCGCACCAAGTCTCAGCACTGCGTGGAGGCCGCACAGATGATCGTCTCGGAATACGGTGGGGAGGTCCCTCACACGATGGAGGAGCTCACGAAGCTCCCGGGCGTGGGGCGCAAGACGGCAAACATCGTGCTCAACAAGGCCTTTGGCATCGTGGACGGCATCGCGGTGGACACCCACGTGTATCGCATTGCGACGCGTTTTCGCTTTAGTAAGGCGCCGACACCGCTCGCCTGCGAGCAGGACCTTCTGGAACTTCTCCCCCACGAGCTGTGGGGTACCGTCAACGAGCAGTGGATTCACTTTGGCCGCGACACCTGCTCGGCGCAGCGGCCCAAGTGCGACGGCTGCCCGATGGTCGACCTCTGCCCCTCGGCGTTCAAGGCCGAGGGCAACCCCAAGGCAAAGACGAAGCGCCGCCGCACGAAGTAGCGCAACGCCGGGGCTACCCCCGGCGTTGCGCTAACCGGACCCTAGATCTTGGCGAGGGCCTGGTCGAGGTCGGCGATGATGTCGTCCACGTCCTCGATGCCCACCGACAGGCGGATGAGGTCCTCGGAGAGGTGCGCGGCCTCGAGCTGCTCGGCCGTCAGCTGGCTGTGCGTGGTTGACGCCGGGTGGATGATGAGGCTCTTGGCGTCGCCCACGTTGGCGAGCAGCGTGTGAAGCTTGACGTTGTTGATGACCTCGAGGCCTCCCTGACGGCCCGCCTTGGTGCCAAACACCACCACGCCGCCAAAGCCGTGCTTGAGGATGCGGCTCGCCACCTCGTGGCTGGGGTCGTCCTCAAGGCCGGAGTAGCGCACCCACGACACCTTGGGGTGGCTCTGCAGGAACTTGGCCACGGCAAGCGCGTTGTCGCTGTGGCGCTGGACGCGCAGGCTCAGCGTCTCGATGCCCAGGCCGATGAGCTGCGCCGCGTACGGCGAGAGGGTCGGGCCGATGTCGCGCAGGCGCTGGGCAAGCACGCGGGTGCCAAACGGGGCGGCGGGCGCAGCCTGCGTCCACACGGCGCCGTGATAGGACTCGTCGGGCTCGGTCAGCGTGGGGAACTTGCCCGGCACGGCGGCCCAGTCAAAGGTGCCCGCATCGATGACGGCACCGCCGATGGTCGCGCCGTGGCCGCCGATCCACTTGGTCAGGCTCTCGATGATGACGGCCGCGCCATCGTCCGCAGGGCGGTACAGGTACGGCGTGGCGAACGTGTTGTCCACAATCACGGGCAGGTTGAGGGACTTGGCCGCGTCTACCAGCGCGGGAACGTCGGCCACGTCTACCAGCGGGTTTCCGATAGTCTCCACGTACCAGAACTTGGTGTTTTCCTGCGTTGCCGCCACGAAGGCGTCGATGTCGTTGTTGCGCACGAAGGTGGTCTTGATGCCCAGGTCATCGAGGGTGTGCAGCAGGATGTTCCACGTGCCGCCATAGAGCGAGTCGGACGCGACGATGTGGTCGCCGGCCTTGGCGATGTTGGTGAAGGCCAGAATCTCGGCCGCGTGGCCGGAGGCGACGGCGACGGCAGAAGCGGCGCCCTCGATGGCGGCGATGCGCGCGGCGATGGCGTCGGTGGTGGAGTTGGTCAGGCGGCTGTACACGTTGCCCGGACGGGAGCGGGCAAACTTGGCGGCCGCGTCCTCGGCGTCGTCAAACTGCCACGCGGCGGTTGCGTAGATGGGAAGGGCGGCAGAGCCGGTAACGGGGTCAGGTGCCAGGCCGGCGTGGACCTGCAGGGTGTTGAAGTGCTTCTCGGTGTCAGCGGCAAAGGTGGGATCAAGCTCGAACGACATGGTGAGTTCCTCTCTCACGGAAGTGCCCGTTTTTTTGCGTGGTGGAGGCGGGGCAGGCGAGAGGTTTCTCCCATCCTGCCCCTAGGGCATGAACAGCCCGAGGCAAATAAGCCGGTTATATCCGTGCTTCTTCTTCATGATTTGGAATCCTACCAAA
>JAFUBJ010000039.1 GCA_017460265.1 Atopobiaceae bacterium
AGTGGTCGGTCACGCATAGGCGCCCGATGGCGGTCTTGGCCATGGCACGCAAGGCGAGCTCCCACGCGACGCGCTTGGGGCCGGGCTTGAGGAAGTCCTCGTCGCCCTCGGGCAGGATCATGCCTCCTGCGGCAAGCACCACTTCGTATCCCTCCAGCATCGCGTCGGTGAGCGCGGTAACGTCTGCTGCCGTCGCCTTGGTCAGGTCGCAGTCCAGTCGGTAGGCGAGGAAGCAGAAGGGCAGCACCGACACTGCGTGGCACACGAGCCACCAGCGCATGTCATGCTCGAAGTGCACACGGTAGTCTCCGCAGAAGATGCTCTCGAGAAGCGCTCGGTCCTGTTCGGAGACTTCGTCCACAAGAGGACCCACGGTGAGGTGCCAGGCTCCGAGGCGCACCACGACCGCGCGGTCCGCCTCGCGATGGCCGGCCGTCCCCTGGAAGCCGAAGAGCACCCGTTCGGGACCTGCGCCGTCAGCGTGGATGGCCGCCTCGACCTCGCTCGCCCTGAGGTCGTTTCCCACACAGACCACGAGGTCCGTGTCGAGGGCGGCAAGCTTGGGCGCCAGCGCGACCATCTGGTCTTGTCGCATGACCACGAAGGTCGCGTCGAAGTGCTCGCCTGCAGGCAGCTCGCGTACCACGCGGGGATGGCATGTCGTTTCCTTGCGCTGGAGATAATGGCGGATCCTCAGGCCGTCGCGCTCGATCGTGTCAGCCCATCCGCCGCGGGCCACCACGCACACGTCGTGGCCAGCCGCGCAAAGCACCTGCGTGAGGTAGCTGCCGATGACGCCAACCCCCACGACGAGCAGCTTGCGTGGCTCCGCGGCCGTCCCCTCCGCTAGGCTCACGTCGAAGTCGCATACCGCGTCGCCTCGTCCCAGCGTCCCTGTACGCGAGAATCGGATGCCGGGCAGGTCGCCATAGATGATGTCATCGTTGGTGCAGAAGAGGTTGCAGAGCTCGGGCGCGCCAAGCTCGGCCGTCACGCGTTGGTAGGGGCACCCCACGATGTCAAGGTGCGCGTGGGTCCCGTCGTTAGAGGTGCTGCGCACGGCAAAGCCAGCGCTCTCCCCAAACGCGCGCGGCTGCATGATGGCAAAGCCACGTAAAAAGAGGCCTTTCCCGCCTGGAATGCTCACCATCCGCTCGAAGAAGCGGCGGTTCATCAGTGCGTTGGTGTGGGCGAAGTCCATGAGGAGCGCGAGGGCCTCCTCCTTTCCCATCTCCTCCGACATCTCCCGGTAGAGGGCGAACGTGGGCATGATGTAGCCCTCTACGTGCGCTTTCTCCTCTTTGCTGAGCTCGTCGGTGGTCTTGAGCAGGCCGTCCAGCCGCTGTTCGGCACGCACCCAGAGTGCTGCGGTGTTGTCTGTGCCCAGCCGGTCGGACAACGTGGCAACAAGCGGGTCGAACTTCTTCTGCTCCAGCAGCTTGCGTGCTGCGCGTGACATGGGTTGCCTCCTATCTCTCGTTGGCTGCAGGTGTACTGCCATCTCCCAAGAATCGGTTAGTTGGCCTATGTTAACATCTTCTGTCAATGTTGCCCCATGCACGTGTTCTTGCAGTTACGACGTGGCGACGCTTGTCACGATGCTGTCGATACGCATGGAGTTGGTCTCGCGATGGAGGAGAGGTGTCGCTATGGGCTCGATGGATAGGGCAATCAAGAGGGAGTTCATCAAGTACACCAAGAAGCACTTTCCTGACGAGGCAGAAGCGATTGTCCGGAAGGCAGAGGAGCTCTTCCCGGTCTTGTATGCCAAGGCCCCGGACATCGGCGGTAAGGAAAACCTGATGTCCTACAACTTGGACCTCCTGATCTTGTCGGCATCCTTTTATGAGGCGTCCGACCACCGAATTGACGGGGAGGCCATCACTCAGATGGCAAGGGAGCTCTTTGGGAAGTATCGCTTCCTGCGACATATCGTGAACGTCAACCACCCGTGGCAGATGAAGATCATTCGCAACGCCATGTACAAGCGCTACGTTCCTTACGCAAAGCTGGTCGAGGAGAAGGTGGCCCAGGGAGAGTGGGGAAACACCTGGCGGGTGCGGGTCAACCCGAACAACACAGACGAGGGCATTGCGATTGACCTGGTGGGATGCCCTTTGGCAGATTATGCCAGGGCAAACGGATACATGAACCTCTTGCCCTATATGTGCGCCTCTGACCACCTGATTCCCGAGCTTGTCCACGCAAAGCTCATCAGGACCCACACCTGCGCCTTGGGCAGCGAGACCTGCGATTACTGGTACGTTGCGGATGAGAGCGATACGGCAAAGAGGTTCTCTGACGACGAGATTGTGTGAGCGAGGCGGGTAAGCTCGCTGCAATGGGCCTACTCCTGGGCATGAGCTATCTTCAGGAGCGATAAGGATACGTACCGACGATAAGGACAAATTACTGTACCCTTTACGACAACTATTCGGGCTCTTGAAAATAGAGTCCGAATAGTTGCTGTAAAGGGTGCACTATTTCAGTAGTGCACTACCGGGAGAGGGGTATGGGCCTTAGTGGAAGCCACGAGAACGACCTGATCGTTGCATGTTGGCTTTCACGAAGGCATGCCGGGCTTGGCACGAAACTCCCGGAAGCGCTCCTCACTGGGGAGCGTCGCCAGCAGGCCGCCGAACGTGACCGCGTTGCCCACGCTGAGAAACATCGTGCCGACGCCACCGCCGATGGCGGTGTTTGCGCCAAGCAGGAACGACAGGGCGAGGGTGGGGATGGCCCCGGTGGCCAGGTTGAACCACTTGGCGTAGGTGGGGTAGGGGGTCTTGCCCTCGGAAAACGCCGTCCACTGTGCCACCAGAAGCGGGATCCAGCCCGCCATGAGCAGGACGTAGAGGGGTATGCAGAAGGCTAGGAACATGGGGCCAACCGCCTCATGGGCAACCAGGGGGTCGGCTGCCCAGAGCCGCTTGTAGAGGTAGCTGATGAGGGCCATATTCATGTGGCAACCCACCGGCGCCAGCCAGAGGTAGAAGAAGATGCCCGAGCGAAAGACGTGCGCGTAGCGCGGGGCGGCGTCCGCCATCAGCCGGTAGATGCCGAAGAAGGCAAGCCCCTCGATGAACAGGCCAAAGAAGCCCAGAAGGCCGCCCGCGAAGAGCGTGCCGTCAGAGAGGTTGATTGCGGTGGCGAGCACTGCCTCGAAGGCACCGCCCGCAACCTCGGCAGGCTCGGCATACCCAAGGAGGAAGTCTCCCGCCCCCGTGAGCGCGCAGCCGAAGAGGCCGATGGTGAGGAGCTTGCCTATGCGGGCGCGGTCGAGGTTGTCATCGATGCCGATGGTGTTCATGGGACCTCCTGCATGTTATCGATCTGCATGTTCATGGTAGCCCACTCCCTAAGCAATAAGTTAACTAATACAAACTTTTTCTTGCCTTCTCGCTCTGCATGCCTATCATAAATGACCAGAAATACTAATCTGGTCATTTTACGGAGGGCAGAACATGGCTTCAGGGGAGTTCAGGCCAGCGCTCAAGACCATTTACTCAAAGGCGCAGGCAGACTACTACGCGAATCCCGTGGCGGTGGACACCACGGGCACCGTCTCGCAGGGAGTGACGCAGGGGGAGGGACAGGAGGCAACAGCGAAGAGCGGCCTTTCGCGTCTGCTCGAGCTTGCGTCGGGGCGGACGGGCATGCTCGTGTGCGCCTGCGTTGCGGCGGTTGCCTCGTCGCTCGTGCGCCTGGTTCCCACCTTTGCCGTGTATGCCTTCGTGCGTGAGCTCATCGTCCACTGGGATGACACGCCCGCCATGGATGCCTCGCTCATGCGAACCTGTGCGCTTGCGACCATCGTGGCAGCCGTCGCTGGCGCGCTGCTCTCGTACCTCTCCCTCATGCTTGCGCATCGCGCGGCCTTCGACGTGCTGCTCGAGGTGCGCACGGCGCTCATGGGCAAGCTGGCCCGCGTGCCGAGCGGCTGGTTTGGCGGAATCAGGCAGGGCGAGCTCAAAAAGGTGCTGGTGGACGACGTGGAGATGATCGAGGCGTTCATCGGGCACAATCTCCCGGACACCATGAGCGCCGTCGCCATGCCGCTGCTCACCATCGTGGCGATGCTCTTCGTCGACTGGCGGCTTGCGTTGCTGCTTATCGTGCCTATTGTGCTCTCGTTTGCGCTCTTGGGCTCCGCGCTGGGAAGCCCTGAGGGTTCTGCCTGCCAGGTGGCCATGGCACGCAGCCTCGAGCGCATGAACGGGACCACCGTGGAATACGTGCACGGCATGCCCGTGGTCAAGGTCTTCAACCGCAGCGACGGCGCCTTTGCCCGCCTGGAGGAGGACGCACGCGAGTTTGTGGGCAACGTCAAGTGGGCCACATGGTTCAACGCTCGCGGCATGGGCAAGCTCTATGCCGCAATCGGAACTCAGATGCTCTTCCTGCTCCCGGCTGTCATCTTCTTGGCTGCAACGGCAGCTCCGTACCCTGAGTTCGTCAGCAAGGCGCTTCTCTTCTTCCTCGTAGGTGGGGCCATGAAGGAGCCGGTGCTGCAGATGCTCGTGAAGGCCATCTCGTTCACCTCGGTCAACGCGAGCGTGGCGCGCATCGACCAGGTCCTGGCACTCAACGAGGTCGCCGAGCCCGAGGCCCCGCAGACGCCCTCGTCCTATGACCTTGAGTTCCGTGACGTCACGTTTGCCTACCCCTCTGACGACGGCCAAGCCTCGCCCGTGGCCCTCGACCACGTGAGCTTTAGGGTTGAGCAGGGGAGCGTGGTTGGCGTGGTAGGTCCCAGTGGCTCGGGCAAGTCCACCTGTGCGGCGCTCGCATTGCGCTTCTTCGACCCGCAGGAGGGCCAGGTCCTCTTGGGCGGCATCGACGTGCGCGACATGGCGAGCCAAGACCTCGCGGCGTGCACGTCCCTCGTGTCGCAGGACACCTTCCTCTTTCACGACACGGTCGAGGCAAACATCCTCATGGGATCCGAGGCCACGCACGAGCAGGTGGTCGCCGCCGCGAAGGCTGCCCGCATCCACGAGGTCATCGAGGCCCTTCCGCAGGGCTACGAGACGATTCTGGGCGAGGGAGGCGCGTCTCTCTCGGGAGGCGAGCGCCAACGCATCGCCGTGGCGCGCGTGCTTTTGCGTGACGCACCTGTCGTCATCCTCGACGAGGCGACGGCCTATGCCGATCCCGACAACGAGGCGCAGATACAGGAGGGGCTGAGCAAGCTGGCAGCAGGCAAGACCGTGCTGGTCATCGCGCACCGCCTGAAGACCGTAGAGGGTGCCGACAAGATCGTGGTGCTCGACCAGGGACGTCTGGTGGGCGAGGGCACCCACGCGGAGCTGCTCGAGGCCTGCGCGACCTATCGCGCCATGGTCGACGCCGATCGCGCGCGGAGCCGTTGGGCCCTAAGCAACATGCCCGTGACGGCTGGACTGAACGCAGAGAACGGGGAGGAATAGGTCATGGACTTCAATCTGAGACAGTCGATCGAGGACCTCACGTTTGGCACGCCGGAGCGTCTGGTTGGTCTGGTCGCTTGGCGTGTGCTTGACTCGATTATCTCCACGGTACCCTCGGGCATCTGCCTGGTGGCCACGTGGATGCTCGTGCAGCCGGTCATCCATCCCGGGACGCCCCTCGACATCAGGGGGCTTTGGTGCTGCGTCGGGGTGCTTCTGGTGCAGGCCGTAGTCTCGTACCTCTCATCGCACCGCCTGTACGTCCTGTCGTGCGCCGGTATGAGCGACATAGCTCTGGACGCGCGCCTGGCCTTGGGCGAGAAGCTTCGGCGGCTGCCCATGGGCTTCTATGACCGCGCGGGCGCTGGTGACGTGGTGAGCGTGCTACAGCGCGACTTCGAGACGGTGACCAACTACGGCTGGGACGTGCTCTCGCAGGTGGCGACCATCATCGCACGCCTGGTGCTTGCCTTCTTCGTGCTGCTCTTCTTTGACTGGCGCCTTGCGCTCGCGACCTTCGCGGTGATTCCCGTGGCCGTGCCCTTCCTCATGCGGGGGCTCCACACCATGGGTGAGAGCAGCGAGGTGCTCACCAGGGCCTCGCAGGAGGCGACGAGCCGTTCCATCGAGTACGCGGGCGGCATCACCACGCTCAGGGCGTTTGGGATAGCCGGTGCGAGCTTCGATGCCCTGAAGAGGAGCTTCGAGGGGCTGCGTGCGGCCTCGGTGGGCCGCGAGGCGGCGAGCCGTCCGGTGGCCGTCTTTGGCAAGGCCGTCATCGGGGCGGGCGCGGGCGTCGTCATGCTCGTGGGCGCTGCGCTTGCGTCCGCGGGAGCGGTCGACCCGTTTGCCCTGCTGGTCTTCCTGCTGCTGACACTATCGGTGTACGAGCCCATCTTCACGTTGTTCTACTACCTGTCCGACTACGCCAATGCGCGGGCCGCGGGGAGCCGCATTCGCGCGCTCTCGCAGGAGGAGGAGCTGAGCGAGCCAGCAGTGGGCGAGGCTAAGGATCCGACAGCTGCGGACGTGTCCTTCGAGCAGGTGTCATTCTCGTATTCTGACGACGCGGACGCGCGCCTCGTGCTGGACGGGGTTGACGTACGCATGCCGCAGGGCAAGGTCACCGCCCTGGTGGGGCCGAGCGGCTCGGGCAAGTCAACCGTCTGCCGGCTCGTGGCCCGATTCTGGGACCCGACGGCGGGCGCGGTGCGCATCGGTGGGTGCGACGAGCGTGACGTGGGGGCGGCGGCCGTGCTCTCCCGCGTCTCCATCGTGTTCCAGGACGTGTTCCTCTTCCAAGGCACCATTGCGGACAACATCCGCATGGGCAGGCTCGACGCGACTGACGAAGAGGTCCGCGATGCCGCGCGCCGTGCCGCCGCCTTGGACTTCATCGAGGCGCTCCCGCAGGGATTCGACACCGTCGTGGGGGAGGGCGGCTCCACGCTCTCTGGCGGCGAGCGCCAGCGCGTCAGCATCGCACGCGCCCTGCTCAAGGACGCCCCGATCGTCCTGCTCGACGAGGCCACCAGCTCGCTTGACGCCATCAACGAGGTGGCGGTGCAGCAGGCCATCGCCGAGCTGGTGCGAGGCAAGACCGTCGTGGTTGTTGCACACCGTCTGAATTCCATCCGTGAAGTGGACAACATCGTGGTCATCGATGGTGGCCGCGTGGTGGCGCAGGGTACGCACGAGGAACTGCTGCAGAGCTGCGAGCTCTACGCACACCTGTGGGAAGAGCAGGAGCGGGCCTCGGTCTGGCAGATCGTCTAGGCGCTGTGGGACCAGAGGCTCCGACCCTCTGGTCCCACAGCCGTCGGCTCTCCTGGCTGGGAGGCGGCATCGAGGCGCAGGGGGGCTTCATGCCGGCAATCTGCAGCGAG
>JAFUBJ010000381.1 GCA_017460265.1 Atopobiaceae bacterium
CGACTGCCTGACCCTACCCGCGTGCTGCCGCGTCGGCACGCACGGCATCTGCCCAGGCAGGCGCTGCGTGGCCCAGGGTGCGGCTCATCTTCTGTGCGCACGCGACGGCCTCGTAGGCAACCTGCGTGCCCACGCCGTCAGAGACGTAGGGCGCAGCGTACTCCCGCGCGATGCCCAGGCGGTCGGCCTCGGCGGCCACGTCGATGTTCGCGCCCAGGAAGATGAACTCCCAGCCCTTGGCGGTCTTCTCCTCGATGAGCCGCTTGACCGTGGCATACGTGTAGCGATTGCTCGCGTTCTCAAAGCCGTCGGTCACGATGGTGACGATGACCTTCTTGGCGCGGAACGGTTTGGGCATGTAGTGGCGCACGCGGTCCACGTGGGTGATGGCATCTCCCACGGCGTCGAGCAGCGCGGTGCAGCCGCGCACGTAGTAGTCCTTGCTCGTGAGGTTGCCGACCTTGCGCAGGTCAACATGGTCGTGCAGGTACTCGATCTTGTGGTCGAAGAGCACCGTGGTGACAAAGGCGTCGCCCTCCACCTCGCGGTTCTCGGCGAGCACGGCGTTGACGCCGCCGATGGTGTCGCCCTCAAGTCCGGCCATCGATCCGCTGCGGTCAATGACAAACACGAGCTCGGTCAGGTTGCTGTTCTTCATGGCGTCCTCCTTTGGTCAGGCCGTGCGGCCTCCTGCGTACGATGCCTAGTCTCGCAGGCAGGGGAGGGCGATAGGTAAACTCCGAGGGGACATGTGCGGACCCCGCAACGTCCGGATGGGCGCGCCGTGCGCCGAATCGGACCAAACCTGGCCGCCTAACGTCCGGATGGGCGCAAGCGGGGCGCAACCGGACAGGTATGCCCTAGCTGGCGCCAAGAAGCTGCTGGTCAAAGGCAAAGAGCGCCTCGTTTATCTCGAAGACGTCATAGCGGCCGCGCGTGATGAACCACTCGACGATGACGTCAAACTTGCTTGCGTGCGTGAGGGCGTGCCCCGCCCGCTCGAGCAGCATGCGCGTGTCGTCCAGCGGCAGCTCGAGCGCCACCGCAAGCGAGAGCACCACGCGTTTGCTGGGGTTGACCTTGCCGCTGCGCAGCTTGGAGAAGTACTGCCGCGACAGGTTCGCGCGGCCATACACCTGCGCGTCGGTGAGCCCGCGCTCGTCGATCATGGCAAGCAGCGTCTGCGAGAATGGCGCGTCAAGGTGGGCGAGCGCCTCGTCAAGGCCAGTGGCCGAAAGGGAGGCCGGTGCCGCCGCCATTTCCGCCTCTTCTTCCTTGACGCGCTTACGGCGCTTCCACCACGGCATGGCACCATCCGCCTTTGGCGTCGCCGCCTGCGGAGCCGCCGCCTGCGGCGCCGCCATGGGCGCCTCCATCGAGCCGCCAAACACCGGGTAGGCGTTGGAGAGCGTATCTTCCCAGCTCTCACGCCGCGCGTAGGGGCTGTCCTCAACGTAGGTGTCGTCCACGTACTGCTCGATGGCACCGTAAAGGTCTTGCGTGAGGGTGGTGGCGCGCCGGTCAAAGAGGCAGAGCGTCACCTCAAAGTCGGGGTGGTCCTCAAGGAAGGCGCGGATTTCGCCCACGGCCACTGCCAGCGCCTCGGCGGGTGGGTAGCCATAGATCCCCGACGAAATGAGCGGGAATGCGATGGAACTGTCTCCCAGCTCGCAGGCCAGGTTGAGCGAGGAGCGATAGCAGCTGGCAAGGAGGTCCTGTTCACCGTACATCCCGCC
>JAFUBJ010000382.1 GCA_017460265.1 Atopobiaceae bacterium
GAGATCACCGAGCAGAACATGATTCGCCTTGCCATGGAGGTGGCATAAATGGAGAGCAAGAAGTTTGACATCAAGGAGTTCTTCTCCAAGACCCTGCGCGACAACAACGTGGTGTACGTCCTCGTCGCCTTTATCATCATCTCGTCGCTTATCTCACCGGTGTTCCTGCGCTGGGGCAACCTGACCAACATCCTGCGTCAGCAGGCATCGCTCACGCTCATCACCATGGGCATGCTCATGGTCATCCTGACCGGCGGCATCGACCTGTCTGTCGGCTCGACCGTGGCACTTTCGTGCGTGACGTTCTCGTCGCTCATCGTGAAGTTTTGGCCTGAGGGTTCCATCGGCCACATGGTCCTCGCCATGCTCATCGCATTGATCGTCTGCACTATCGCCGGTACCGTCACGGGTGTTCTGGTGAGCTACTTCAACATCGCGGCGTTCGTCGCATCGCTTGCCACCATGACCATCTGCCGTGGCCTTGCCTACATCATCTCCAACGGCGAGCCGGTCCGCTATGAGTCCACCACACCCACGGGCCGCTTCCTCGACGCCATCGGTACGGGCAAGATTCCGGGCATCGGGATTCCCTGGCCTGTCGTGATCGCACTCGTCTTCGTGCTGATCATCGCCTTCGTGCTGCGCTACACCTCGTTTGGCCGCATCGTCATCGGCATCGGCTCCAACGAGAACGCCGTCAACCTCGCCGGCATCAACGTCAAGCGCAACAAGATGCTGGTTTACACCATCAGCGGCTTCCTCTGCGGCCTTGCTGGCCTGGTCATCGTCGCCCGCTCGGGCGTCGGCGTCCCATCCACCGGATCCGGCATCGAGCTCGACGCCATCGCCTCGTGCGTCCTCGGTGGCGCCAGCATGTCCGGTGGCAAGGGCAATGCGTTCAACACCACCGTGGGCGTGCTGGTCTTTGGCCTCATGTCGAACATCATGAACCTGCTTTCCTTCCCGGCATATCCGCAGCAGGTCGTCAAGGGCCTGATCATCATCGTGGCCGTCCTGGTCCAGGAGTTTGCCGGTCGCGAGCGCGGTTCCAAGAACATCGCCGTTTAACGCCGGCCGAGCCGCGCGGGACGCACTCTCCCTCGTCCCGCGCGGCATCTGGCCCGTCTTGGGGTTGGGGCGCCCCACTTTGCCCCTCCGTTTCAACAAGTACGTACGTTGCCGCCTTTTGCGGCCGAAAGGGAACCGCTATGTATTCTGCCGATATCATCGAGCGCTATAACAAGGTCACGCTCGCATCCGTTGCCGACGCCTGCAACCTCATCGTGGGCCATTGGACCTATATGAGCTGCGACGTCAAGAACCAGATCAACGACGCACGCTTTGCCGGTCCGGCAAAGACCGTGGTCGAGGGCCTCGTCGACGGCACCAACCCGCCGTCGCTCGCCATCGACGCCATCGACTCTGCCGAAGACGGTGACGTCCTCGTCATCGGCTTCGTGGGCGATGCCAAGGACTGCGCGCTGCTTGGTGGCATGATGGCCGCGGGCGCCAAGGTCAACGGTATGGCCGGCGTCGTGCTTGACGGCGCGGTCCGCGACGTTCCCGAGATTCGTCGCGACTACCAGCTGCCCGTCTACGCCCGTTCGGTCTCTCCTGGCTCTACCGTCGGCCGTTACGGTACGCTAGACAGCAACGTTCCCGTGACCTGTGGCGGCGTGCTCGTGTCGCCAGGGGACATGATCGTCGCCGGCACCGACGGCGTCGTGGTGGTGCCCAAGGCGTATGTCGAGCAGGTGCTTGAGGAGGCCGAGAGCATCGATGTCCGCGAGGCCGAGCAGACCAAGGTCATCCTCAAGAGCGGAAGCCTCCAGCAGGGCCTCAACCTGCACAATCGCATCTAGGAGGGATCATGGACAAGGTCGTCATCCTCAACGCTTTCTACCCCGAGTACTCGATCGAGCACTCGATTCTTGACCCCTTGGGTGTGGACGTGGTCGTGGAGGAACCAGGTGTCGATAACCGCCAGGGAATCATGGATGCGGTGCGAGACGCCACGGTCGTGATCACGCGCGAGACGGTCATCGATGCCGAGGTCATCGACGCGATGGAGCAGTGCAAGCTCATCGTGCGCTATGGCATCGGCGTTGACAACTTTGACCTGGAGACCGCTAAGGCAAGGGGCATCTACGTTGCCAACACGCCCACCTATGGATGTGATGCCGTGGCGGAGCAGGCGGTGGCGCTCATGTTTGGCGCCATGCGCCACGTGGCCACGCGCGATGCCGATGTGCGTGCAGGCAAATGGGACATTGGCGACGCCGAGGTCATGTACGGCTTTGGCGGCAAGACGCTGGGCGTGGTTGGCCTGGGTCGCATCGCACGGGCCTTCATGAAGAAGGTCTCAGGCC
>JAFUBJ010000383.1 GCA_017460265.1 Atopobiaceae bacterium
GAAATAGCGCCAGATATGCAGCCATATTTGCGCTAATTAACAGTGCTTTCAAATAGTGAAAAGTGCTTTCACATTCGCTCATGCCGTTTGCATTGAGCGTCATAACAACCTATGACAGGTTGCTCTTATGTTAGGGCCAAGCCGCAACATGCGGAATAGCACTTGGTTTCATGAGGGAGAGAACATGAACAGCAGCAACCTTACCCGTCGTTCGTTCCTCGGCGCCCTCGGCGCCACGAGCCTCACGCTGGCCGCCTGTGGTGGTAACGCCACCTCGACCGAAGTCGGCGCTGCGGCAAGTGGCGCCGTCACCGGCACCTATGCCATGCACGTGCAGGGTTACGACTGGGGCGCTGGCGTGGACAAGATCACCATCACGCTCGACACCGCCCTCGACAGCGTCACGCCCGAGATGTTCGTCGTCAGCGAGCACAAGCAGGCAACCGACTGGACGGCCGAGGACTTCCCCGTAATCGAGGCGGACTTCCCCCGCACGGTAACCGCAGCCACGGCCAACGGCAACGACATCGAGCTCGAGCTTGCCTGCGACCCCAACAACGGAAGCCCCTTCCTCTACACCATGGCTACCGGCTTCAACACGTGGTGCGATCCCTACCAACTCAACATCACGCTGGCCGAGGGCGTCGAGGTCACCGCTGGCGGCGCTGCCGTGACCGAGCTCACCATAAGCCCGGACGCAACCGCCCGCACCACCTCGGCTGACGAGGCAGGCTGGTCGCAGGGTGGCGGCGAGTACGCCGGCACGCAGTTCAACTATGCCTACTGGGATCCCGCAGAGGAGTCCAAGAACCTCGTCATCTGGCTGCATGGCGCCGGCGAGGGCGGCACCGAGAACACCGACCCGCAGGTGACCATCCTGGCCAACAAGGTCGTCGCCCTTTCCAGCGACGAGTTCCAGCAGACCATCGGTGGCGCCCACGTCGTGGCTCCGCAGTGCCCGACCATGTGGATGGACCAGGGCGGCAACACCTACATCGCCGAAGACGCGACCGAGGTTGCCTCCATCTACACCGAGGCGCTCGAGTCGTTCATCGACTCCTATGCCGCATCCGTCGGCGCCGAGAAGATTGTCCTTGCCGGCTGCTCCAACGGCGGCTTCATGACGCTGTGGATGGGCCTCGACCGTCCCGACAAGTACGTGGGCATCGTCCCCATCTGCGAGGCCATCCCCGACGGCGCCATCAGCGATGCGCAGATCGAGGGCATCAAAGACCTGCCCATGTACTTCATCTGGTCTGACGACGACACCACCGTCGACCCGACCACCCACGAGATCCCGACGACCGACCGCCTGAAGAAGGCCGGCGCCTCCAACCTGCACATCTCCACCACCGAGCACGTTGTCGACACCTCTGGCCTCTACACCAACGAGGACGGCACGCCGTACACCTACGCCGGCCACTGGAGTTGGATCTACTTCGACAACAACGAGAGCGAATGCAACGACGACGGCCTCAAGGCCTGGGAGTTTATTGCCGAGTGCCTGGCGTAGCACTCGTCAAGCCTGCGTCTCTCCCTTCGCGGCAAGCAGCGGGGTCCCACCAAGGGCGGGGTCCCGCTGCTTCTTTATCAGCCGACAAACAAAACGTTACGACGGGCCAGCTCTCACTGAATGTCAATGATTTCCGAGAAGCCCGTTTCGTCAAAGAGGGCCATGACCTCTTCCGACGCGTTGGTCACATGCATGCTGCCCTGTTTGAACATGCGCTTCTGCCATGAGAGCAGGAGCCTCAGGCCCATGCTCGTGACGTGGGTCACCTGTGCAAGGTCAACGGTGAAGTCCGTCACCCCATCGAGCTTTCCCTCGAGCGCAGCCTCGAGCTCGGGAGACGACGTGGCGTCAAGCTTTCCCCAGATGCCTAGCGTCAATGCGGAGCCGTCACTCTTCGTTGTGTATCTCATAGGTCACCGCCCGATCCTGCCCATTCGTGGTGGTACTCCACGACGGGAATGTCATCGTCTAGCTTCACGGCTATCTGGTAGTCATCCTCGTAGACAATCTCTCCCGGCGTATTGGTGTACACCATGAAGAAGGGGACGTTGTACTTGCTGAGCAGCCACATCGCAGGATTGAGCATGCGGAGCATGAGGTCGGCGTTCTCGAGCTTGAAGAAGCAGGCAACCTTCTCCTTCCTCATGCATGGCTCGGGAAAGGGAAGGCTCTCGACAAACCACGAGTCGATCTCTCGATAGAGGGCAGCGTCCTCCTCGTCCATGATCCCTTGCTGGATGAGCCGCACGCACATGCCGAAGATGCCTGCAGGATGCATGGTGTTTGAGGCGAGGTCCCTGCCTTGTATACGCGCATATTTGAACTTCACGCTCTGCCCTTCGTCCCTAGTTACCCAATGGTACCGTAACGTCATATGGGCCATCTCACCTACTGCTTTAGTAGGTAGCAACTGGCGGGGCGATTGGCATCATCCCTTGCTTTGAGGCTTCGCCGTTACCTGTCGAGCCAGAGGAAGTCCATGTAGCGTGCGTTCTGCTGCTCCCAGCTCGCCTCGCAGTGGTGACCTCCGGCTTGGAAGAACGTACGCGTCACAGCCCCATAGCTCTCGAGCTCCGCGCACACACGCGCCTCGGCCTTTGCCTCGGGCGACGCCACCGCGGGGTCTGCGTCGGCCTTCGTGCGGCCCTTCTCGTCCTCCCCAAAGGAGAGGTAGACGCGTGTGTCGGGGTTCAGGCCATGGGCCTTCAGGTCGCGCAGCACCCTGCGTTCCTGAATGCGGGCACCAGGCGCCAAGCACGCCGCCTTCCCAAACACGTCATTGTGCACGATCACGCCATAGAGGCTCATGATGCCACCCATGCTCGAGCCGCCGATGCCCGTGGCCTCGCGGTGCGGCCACGTCCGCAGGTTCGCGTCCGCCCAGGGCTTGACCACGCTTATGATCCATTGGAACGTCTGCTCCCCCATGGGATTGTTCTTGTGGCCCATGATCGTCGTCGGGTAGGGCCCATATTCGTCAAGACGCGCCGTCCCCTCGTGGCTGCACTCCATGCCCACCACGATCATGCGCTTTTCCCACGCGTCCAGGAACTCCTTGAGTCCCCAGCTCTTGCCGTAGGTCGCATGCTCGTCAAAGAAGAGGTTGTGCCCGTCAAACATATACATGACGGGGTAACGCTCTTCGGAGGCGTCATAGCCCTGAGGCAGATAAATGTGCAGCTTGCGCGTCGCATCAGCAGGCGCATAGTACATGTCATGGTAGATGACCATGGATCCCCCATTGATTTGTTGGCTATGCCCTGGTGCTCATGCGGGCACCAGGGCATACGGATGTCTTACAGCCAGCGCCCTGCCCAAGCCGCAAGCTCTCCCGCAGCCACGTTGGACGCAAAGCGCTCGCCCGTCTCGACCTTTGCCTCGGGTGCAAGAGCCTGCAGGTTGCGGCCCACGTTGCCGATGCCGCTACCACCCGAGGTCGCAAACGGAACGACGGTCTTGCCCGAAAGGTCGTATGCCTCGACGAAGGTGTCGATGATGCTCGGCTCGCGATACCACCACACGGGGAAGCCCACAAACACCACGTCATAGGCGCCCATGTTGTCTACCTGCGAAGAGATGGCGGGGCGGGACGCGCTGTCGCCCATCTCAACCGAACTGCGGCTCCGCTTGTTGCGCCAGTCAAGGTCTGCGGAGGTATAGGGGACCTCGGGCTTGATCTCAAACGTGTCCGCGCCGATCGCATCCGCAAGCCGCTCGGCAACCTGAGCCGTCACGCCACTCGCGCTGAAGTATGCCACCAATGCCTTTTTCATAGCTCTCCCCTTTCGTTTGTCACGTCATATACCCATTATGCAGCAACCTTAAGGAATAAGGTTTCAGGACCGCTGGCTCTCGGGCCTATGCCTGGCCACCTTCAACCACTCCAAACTCCACCTCGTCAAGCTCGTCGACGTTCAGGCGAATGAGTTGCTCGATTTCTGAACGTTTTTCCTCGTCCAGCTCCTCGGTCGTCTCCACGGTGGCGACCACGCGCTGGTTCAGCTGCTCCGTCTGCGCGTCGTAGCTGTCTTCTTCACCGATGCGATAGCTCACCAGGCTGTCGCACACCACCATGAGCTGGCGTGTCGTCTCCTCGGTGTCATAGGCATCTTGCACCTCAAAGACGGTGCCCGTCGTCTCCATCTGGGACCTCACCATGCGCACGGAGAAGAAGAGGCACGGAAGCGCAAAGATAAGCGTCCCGGCAAGCACCCTCATGCGCATCTCATGGCTAAGGGTGTTCGCACGCGCCTCCTCATCGGGCGTCACCACCCCGTCTCCGTTGAGGTCCGCCAGCACGGGCACGCGGAGCATCAAGAAGGCCATCTCGGCACCAAACGATATGAACACCACGTTGACCAGAAACTCGTACAAGGCGGAGGCGGCAAGCACGAGGTCGCGCGCGGCCAGCCCATAGCCTGTCGCACAGAGCGGAGGCATAAGCGAGGTGGCGACCGCAACACCCGCAATGAGGGTCTCGGGCTCCTGCTGCCGCGACATGCCCAGGGCTCCCGCAAAGCCTCCCACCAAGGCGATGAGCACGTCCCAGATGGTCGGGTTCGAGTTGCCAAGTAGCTTTGACGTCTCTCCCGCAAGGGGCGAGATCACAAAGTAGATGGTCGAGGTAACCAGGCAGACACCAAACTGGATGAGGATGCCATTGACGGCGCTTTTCAGGAGCTTTGAGTCCACCGTGGCGATGGCATAGGCAATGGCAAGCACCGACCCCATCAGCGGGCAGATGAGCATTGCCCCCACGATGGCCTCGGTGGAGTCGACATTGAGGCCTATCGAGGCAATGATCATGGCCGCTATGAGCTGGCACACGTGGAGGCCGTCAATGCGCGTTCCGGCGATGACCCGCTTGTGTATGCCCTCGTAGCTGGCCCTTCCCTCGCGGACGTTGAAAAACTGCTTGATGGTATGCCGCAAGACTCTCTCGTCCATCAGCTTCCCCCGGTAGTCTAGGATCACGACGGTTCCATTCTAGCGACGTAAAGCTAGGCCCCTCCTGGCAACACGCCAAGAGGGGCCTAGTCTTCTCCACAGGGTGGCGGGAAAAGACCTGGTCTCTTTTCGCCACCACGTCTAGATGCGGGCGACCCCGCTTTCGCGTGCGGCTGCGGCCGTGGCAGCAGCGACGGCGTCCTTCACGCGGGGGTCGAAGGCGTAGGGCAGGATGTAGTCAGCGCGCAGCTCATCGTCGCCCACGAGGCCGGCGATGGCCTTCGCGGCCGCGACCTTCATGGCATCGTTGATGTCGGAGGCGCGCACGTCGAGGGCTCCACGGAAGATTCCTGGGAAGCAGAGCACGTTGTTAACCTGGTTGGGGTAGTCCGAGCGACCTGTCGAGACCACCGCGGCCCCGGCAGCCAGGGCCTCCTCGGGGAAGATCTCCGGCGTGGGGTTGGCGCAGGCAAAGACGATGGGGTCGGCCGCCATGCTCCGCACCATGTCCTGCGTAAGGGTGCCCGGAGCGGACACGCCGATGAAGACGTCCGCGCCCTTGATGACCTCCGCCATCGTGCCCGCAATCTTGTCGGGGTTGGTGATCTTGGCCATCTGCTCCTTGACGGGGTTCAGGCCGTCGCGGCCCTCATAGATGGCGCCCTGGCGGTCGCACATGATGACGTCCCTCAGGCCCATGGCCATGAGCAGGCGAATGATGGCGATGCCTGCCGCACCAGCACCAGAGGTCACAATGCGCACGTCCTCAAGGCGCTTGCCCACCAGCTTGAGCGCGTTCATCATGCCGGCGAGCGTGATGACCGCCGTGCCGTGCTGGTCGTCGTGGAAGATGGGGATGTCGCAGACCTCCTTCAGGCGGCGCTCGATCTCAAAGCAGCGCGGCGCAGAAATGTCCTCAAGGTTCACGCCGCCAAAGCTGCCGGCCAGGAGCTCGACGGTGCGCACGATCTCGTCAACGTCCTTGCTACGCACGCACAAAGGAATGGCATCCACGTCGCCAAAGGCCTTGAAGAGCACGCACTTCCCCTCCATGACGGGCATGCCGGCCTCCGGGCCAATGTCGCCCAGGCCCAGGACCGCGGTGCCAGCGGTCACGACGGCAACCGTGTTCCAACGGCGCGTCAGCTCGTAGCTCTGGTCGACGTCCTTCTGGATCTCAAGGCACGGTTGCGCCACGCCTGGCGTATAGGCAAGGCTCAGCGCCTCGGAGCTGCTTACGTCGGCGCGCAGCGCAATCTCGATCTTTCCGCGCAGCTCACGGTGCAAACGCAGCGACTCTTCCCCGTAGTTCATAGTTACTCCTTACCTAGCAATTCCCGGCTGGTATCGTACCAGCCGGGAATGGGAAGGAAAGGCACTACTCAGACTCTACAGGTTCGCCCTCAAAGCCCAGGGGGCCGCCTCTCTCACGCTCCTCCTACTCTACCGTGACCGATTTGGCCAGGTTGCGCGGCTTGTCAACGTCAAAGCCGCGGTCGCGCGCCACGTAGCGCGCGAGCAGCTGCAGGTGCAGCGCGGCAACCACCGGCACGATCAGCTCGTCGGGACAAGGCGGCACCCAGAGCACCGCCTGGCACATCTTGGCCACACGCTCGTCACCGTCGGTCGCCACGCCCACGACCACCGCGCCGCGCGCCAGGCACTCCTGGATGTTGGAGACCGTCTTGTCGTGCACGTGATCGGCCGGGACAATGGCCACCCCGGGAAAGCCCGGCTCCAGAAGGGCGATGGGACCGTGCTTCATCTCGCCCGCAGGGTACGCCTCGGCATGCAGATAGCTGATCTCCTTGAGCTTGAGGGCGCCCTCGTAGGCCGAGGTGGAGTTGACGTTGCGTCCCAGGAAGAGCGCACTGGACTTGCCCCGGAAGAGGCGTGCCGCCTGCTTGTCCTGCCAGCGGCGCTTGAGGACCTCACGCATCATGTCAGGCACCTGCTGAAGGTCCGCATAGTGCCTCTGGACCTCTGCCAAGTCCATGCGGCCGTGAGCCAGCGCAAGGCGCAGAGCCAAAAGGAAGGCCGCCACCATCTGGGCGGTGTAGGCCTTGGTCGAGGCGACCGCCACCTCGGGACCCGCCTGGATGTAGAGGGCGCCATCGGCCTCTCGAGCCGCCGTCGAACCCAGCACGTTGGTGATGGCAAACACGTTGCAGCCCATGCCGCGCATGCGACGGGCGGCTGTCAGGGTGTCTGCGGTCTCGCCCGACTGGGTAATGACCACGCACATCGTGTGGTCGGTGACCAGCACGTCGGCGTAGTTGAACTCGCTCGCATACTCGCACGAGACGGGAATCCTCGCCCACTTCTCGATGATGGTCTTGGCAATGAGCCCCACGTGATAGGAGGTGCCACAGGCAATGATGTAGACGCGGTCAACGGCGGCAAGCTCTGCCTTGGTGAGCGTGAGCTCGTCCATCTCGATGCCATGCTCGCCCAGACGCCCCGCAAGCAAGCGCTCGATGGCGTCAGGCTGTTCGTTGATCTCCTTGGCCATGAAGTCAGAGTAGCCACCAAGCTTGGCCGCGGAGGCGTCCCAGTCAATGTCGATGGCGGAAGGGTTGTCCACCGGACGGCCATCGCGGTCGATGATGGTGATGGTGCCATCCGCGTGCAGCGTCGCCACGTCATTGTCCTCAAGCTGGATGACATGGCTTGTCACCGAAGCAAGCGGCATGACGTCGGAGGCGGCATAGACACCATCCTCGGTCGAGGCAACCACAAGCGGTGAGCCCTTACGCGTGACCACCAGCTCGCCCGGCGCGTCCGCGCACACGACGCCAAGCGCCCATGACCCCTCCAGGCGGTCGCATGCGTTGCGCACGGCGGAGGCAAGGTCGCCCTTAGCCGGCCCGTTCCATGCCTCCTCGATGAGGTGGGCAATGACCTCGGTGTCGGTGTCGCTCAGAAAGGTATGTCCATCAAGCATAAGCTGTCGCTTGAGGACCTGGTAGTTCTCAATGATGCCGTTATGAACCACGGCAATGCGACCAGAACAGTCATAGTGAGGGTGCGCATTGCGGTCCGTAGGAGCGCCATGCGTTGCCCAGCGCGTATGGCCGATGCCGCAGGTACCGTTGAGGTTTGCCACCTGAGCACGCTCACGCAGGTGCGCGACGCGGCCCGCGCACTTCACGCCGTGAAGGTTGCCCGACGGAGAAACAACCGAGACTCCTGCCGAGTCATAACCGCGATACTCCAGGGTCTGCAGTCCCTCAAGCAGCCAGGGCGCTGCCTGCTTTTTGCCGGTGTAGCCAACTATTCCGCACATATCCCCTCCGTTCACACGCGTAAAAACAATGCAAACGATTATGCGGTGCAAGCAATAACACTTCGTTGATAATCTGTTTCAAGATGACTTATTTTCCTTACGTCCAGGCACCCGCACGGCGCATGTATATCCGCTTGCCAGTTGACGCTCCCCTTAGGTCGACACGACACCTCTGTGTGTGGCTCCACCCCCTATAGTGATGTTAAATGGCCGCATTTTTGGGACATTTCCCAGACGGCAGGCTGTGGGAAGGAAAAGCAAGGAAAGAGAAAGGACGAAGCATGTCATTCCCGAAGGGCTTTTTGTGGGGCGGCGCAACGGCTGCAAACCAGTACGAGGGCGCGTGGGACGTCGACGGCAAGGGCGCCTCAATTGACGACCACCTTCGCGGTGGCGACGGCATCCATGGCATTCCTCGCCAGATCGACGAGGTGTGGGATCCCGACGCACTGTATCCCAGCTGGGAAGCCACGGACTTCTACCATCACTACGAGGAGGACATTGCCCTCTTCGCCGAGATGGGCTGGAACGTCTTCCGCATGTCCATCAACTGGTCGCGCATCTTTGCCAACGGCGACGGCGAGCCGCTTGAGGCTGGCCTCGAGTTCTATGACAATGTCTTCGACTGCTGCGTCGCCCATGGCATCCAGCCGCTCGTGACCCTGTCCCACTATGAGATCCCCTACTCCCTGGTCGAGCGCTTCAACGGCTGGGCCTCCCGCGAGCTCATCGA
>JAFUBJ010000384.1 GCA_017460265.1 Atopobiaceae bacterium
AGAAAACTCCTAGTGAGGTCGCAGAAACTGAAACGGAGATACTTCAAGGGCGGCATGGGCGCCGAGGCCGTGCGCGACCTGCTGCGTTCCGTCGACCTGGGCCGCGAGGCCGAGGAGCTGCGCGCCATCATCGCCTCCGAGGAGGCCCAGAAGCAGCGCCGCGAGAAGGCCGTCAAGCGCCTCGAGATCGTGGATGCCTTCCTGAAGGGCAACAACGACCCGGCCAACATGATCTTGGACGTCATTCCCGTGATCCCGCCCGACCTGCGCCCGATGGTGCAGCTCGACGGTGGCCGCTTTGCCGCGTCGGACCTCAACGACCTGTACCGCCGCGTCATCAACCGCAACAACCGCCTCAAGCGCCTGCTCGACCTTGATGCCCCGGCGATCATCGTCAACAACGAGAAGCGCATGCTGCAGGAGTCCGTGGACGCCCTGTTTGACAACGGCCGTCGTGGACGTCCCGTCACGGGCCGTGGCGGACGCCCGCTCAAGTCGCTGGCCGAGGCCCTCAAGGGCAAGCAGGGCCGCTTCCGTCAGAACCTGCTGGGCAAGCGCGTCGACTACTCCGGCCGTTCGGTCATCGTCGTCGACCCGCACCTCAAGCTGCACCAGTGCGGCCTGCCTTCGACCATGGCGCTCGAGCTCTTCAAGCCCTTCGTCATGCGTCGCCTGGTCGAGCTGGGCAAGGTCGAGAACATCAAGGGCGCCAAGCGCGCCATCGATCGCTCCGCGCCGGCCGTCTGGGACGTGCTCGAGGAGGTCATCACCGACCGTCTCGTCCTGCTCAACCGCGCACCGACCCTGCACCGCCTGTCCATTCAGGCCTTCGAGCCGGTTCTTGTCGAGGGCAAGGCCATCCACCTGCACCCGCTGGTGTGCGCCCCCTTCAACGCCGACTTCGACGGCGACCAGATGTCTGTGCACGTGCCGCTGTCCACGCAGGCCCAGACCGAGGCTCGCGTGCTCATGCTCTCGGCCAACAACCTGCGTTCGCCGGCGTCCGGCAAGGTGCTGACCGTTCCTTCGCAGGACATGGTCTTTGGCGTGTACTTCCTCACCACCGAGAAGGAGGGCGCCAAGGGCGAGGGCCGCGTCTTCGCGAGCTTTGCCGACGCCATGAACGCCTATGACTGCCGTGACAACGTCGACATCCAGGCAAAGGTCACCGTGCGTGTGTCCTCCGCCGATGCCAACTACTACACCGACGACGAGCGCGCGATCTTCCGCGTGATGGTCGGTCGCGGCCAGTACGAGGACTACGACGTCACCGACGCCCCCGTGCGCATCGAGACCACGCTTGGCCGCGTGATCTTCAACCTGCAGTGCCTGCCCGACGACTATCCGTTCATGAACTACAAGATGGTCAAGGGCGACGTGAGCAGCCTGGTCAACGACTGCTGCGACCGTTACAGCACCGCCGAGGTCGAGCCCATCCTGGACGCCATCAAGCACACCGGCTTCCACTACGCCACGCGTGCCGGCCTGACCATCTCCGTGTGGGACGCCGCCATCCCTGGCACCAAGCCCGAGCTGCTTGCCGAGGCGCAGGAGAAGGTCGACGAGATCAACGAGTACTACGAGGACGGCTTCCTGAACGAGCAGGAGCGTCACACCGAGGTCGTCAACGCCTGGACCGAGTGCACCGAGGAGCTGGGCTCCCAGATGCTCGAGGGATTTGCCGAGGACAACCCCATCTACATGATGGCCGACTCCGGCGCCCGTGGTTCCAAGACGCAGCTGCGCCAGCTCGCAGGCATGCGTGGCCTTATGGCCGACATGTCCGGCGAGACCATCGACCTGCCCATTAAGGCAAACTTCCGCGAGGGCCTCGAGCCGCTGGAGTACTTCATCTCCACCTACGGCGCCCGTAAGGGCCTGGTCGACACGGCTTCGCACACGTCCGACTCCGGTTACCTGACCCGTCGTCTGGTCGACGTGGCCCAGGACGTCATCGTCCGCGAGGAGGACTGCGGCACCGACGAGGGCGTGACCTACGCGCTCAAGAAGCCGGGCGAGAGCCAGCTTGACGGCGACCTGATTGGCCGCTGTGCCCTGAACGACATCGTTGCCCCCGAGACGGGCGAGGTGCTCATCCCCGCTGGCGGCTACGTCGAGTCCGTCGACGACCTGCAGCGGCTGTGGGACGCTGGCCTGCGCAAGGTCGAGCTGCGCGCGCTGCTCACCTGCAAGTCCAAGTACGGCGTCTGCCAGCGCTGCTATGGCTGGGACCTCTCCACGAGGCGTCCGGTCAACATCGGCACGGCTGTCGGCGTCATTGCCGCCCAGTCCATCGGCGAGCCGGGCACGCAGCTTACGATGCGTACCATTCACTCCGGCGGCGTCGCTGGCGCTGACGACATCACGCAGGGCCTCCCGACGGTTGCCCGCATGTTCGACGTCGTCGGCAACGTCAACGAGAAGATCCTGGGCCGCGAGGCCGACCTGGCCCCGTACTCCGGCCGCCTGCGCATCATGCCCGAGCAGACCGAGTACCTCATCCAGATCCTCGACATCGACGACGAGACCCGCATCCTCTCCGAGTGGCGCGTGCCGGCATCGGTGCGCTTCATGCCGGGCTTCGAGGACGGCGTGGAGGTCCGCGCTGGCGATCAGATCACCCGTGGCTTCGTCAACTTCCGCAAGCTGCGCAAGCTGACCGACATCGAGTCGACGATGCACACCTTCGTCGAGTCCGTCAAGGACGTCTACACCAGCCAGGGCGTCGACCTCAACGACAAGCACATCGAGGTCATCGCACGTCAGATGCTTCGTCGCGTCCAGGGTACCAACCCCGGCGACTCCACCTACTTGCTGGGCTAGTACGTCGACCGCTACGTGTTTGCCGACAGCGTGCGCAACATCACGCTGGCTGGCGGCACCCCACCTGAGGCAGAGCCCGTCATCCTGGGTACCCTCAAGGTGGCAAGCTCCATCGACTCCTGGCTGTCCAGCGCGTCGTTCATCCGTACCGCGGGCGTCCTCACCGAGGTCGCCATCGAGGGCGACGTCGACCACTTGCTCGACCTCAAGTCCAACGTCATCGTGGGCAAGAAGATCCCGGCAGGCACCGGCCTCAAGGCCTACGACGACGTCAAGCTCACCTACCACGGCCAGAAGATCGACGGCCCCACGAGCCCGCTGGCCAAGAGCCTGCCCGAGTGGGCGCCCGACAGCCTCAAGGGCATCGAGGAGCAGCTGCCCAAGCAGCTCGACTGGGTCGGCGACGACTATGGCTTTGGTGGCGTGTACTCCAAGAACGGCCGCACCCTGTCCTCCGAGGATGCCAAGCTCTACCTGTTTGACGACCTGGGCGTTTCGCAGCGCTGGACCAACAAGTTCAGCGAGGTGGGCATCGAGACGGTGGGCGACCTCATCGGCAAGACCGAGGACGACCTGCTGCGCATCGACGGCATTGGCGCCAAGGCGATCGAGGAGCTGCGCGACGGCCTCGAGGCCCGCGGCCTGCTCTACATCCTTGAGCCGGACGAGGACGAGGCTGACAGCGAGGACCTGTCCCAGCTGCTCAACATGGTCTTCTCGCCCGACGCGGGCGACGACATCATGCTTGGTACCGCCGCGCCGGCCAAGCACACCTACGATGACGACGAGCTCATCGGCGGTAGCGACGACTCGCTCATCAGCGACCAGATCATCAACGAGGACCTTGGTTCGCTTCAGGACCTGCTGAGCCAGGTCGATCGCAACGAGGAAGAGCTCCTCGACTAACCCGGAAACGGGAAGTGAGACGTTGGGGGTAGCCCCCTTAGTTGCAGCCGCCACAAAGGGGGGGACCCCC
>JAFUBJ010000385.1 GCA_017460265.1 Atopobiaceae bacterium
CGCAAGGGACCGGCATCCACATGAGCCGCTGCCTCGGCGCCGGCAAGGCCGAAGAGGCGGCCGTCTACGTCAACACAGGCATCGCGGGAACCATCACCTTTGGCACCATCATCGCCATCGTGGGGCACCTCTTCCTCGACCAGCTCTGCTACGTGGGCGGCGCGACGTCCACCATCCTCCCCTACGCACGCACCTACATCTCCATCCTGCTGTTTGGGGCGCCCTTCATCGCAAGCGGCTTCCTCATGAACATGCAGCTGCGCTTTCAGGGCGAGTCGTTCTATTCCATGCTGTGCATGGTGGCGGGCGCCGTGCTCAACACCATTTTGACGCCCATCTTCATCTTCCCCATGGGAATGGGCATTGCCGGCAGTGCGCTGGCAACCGTCGTCAGCGAGGCAGTGAGCTTCTTCCTGCTTCTGTTTGAGATGCACCAGGCTGGCATCACGCCGCTCGGCCTGCGCTACGTACGCATCCCCGATGCCGAGATGATCCGCATCATCAACAACGGCGGCGTCCCTTCCTTTGCGCGCCAGGTGATGCTCGGCGTGGCAACATCTTTGCTCAACAATGCCGCCGCCCCGTACGGCGACGCCGCGATTGCGGGCATTGCCGTGGTGCAGCGCATCACCAGCGTGGGCAACTTCTTCCAGATTGGCATTGGCCAAGGCTTCCAGCCCATCTGCGGCTACAACCTGGGCGCCAAGCGCTACGACCGCATCCGCGAGGCCTACTTCACCGCCATCAGGCTGGCCTTCATCTCGGTCGCCGCCATCGGCGTGATCACCTTCCTCTTTGCGCCGCAGCTCATCGCCATCTTCCGTGACGACCCCGACGTCGTTGCCTTTGGCGTCGTCACCCTGCGCCTGCAGAGCATCACGATGCCCTTCACCGGCGTGGCCATGGTCACCAACTTCTTGCTCCAGACCTCCGGCAAGATGTGGCGCGCCACATTCTTGGGTGCCTGCCGCCTGGGTCTGGTTCTGGGACCGGTGGTGCTCGTACTTCCACCGCTTCTGGGCATGCTGGGCGTGCAAATTGCGCAGCCAGTGACGGACGTCATCACGACGCTCATCGCATTGCCCATGGCCGCAGGCGTTCTGGGAGAGCTCAGTCAGCTGGAGCGAGCAAACCAAACATCCTAGCAACCCGAAACTGACTCAAAAGGGAGTATCCCTTTTGAGTCAGGCTACTTCACGAGCAGGCCGCCCATGTAGGTTTCGCGCAGCGTGAGGTCCGCCTCAAGCACGTTGAAGTCTGCCACGCGACCGGGCAGGATGGACCCGCACACGTCCTCGATGAGCGACATACGCGCAGGCACCTCAGTCGCCATGCGAATGGCCTGCTCGGCCGTCACGATGTTCCAGTCGACCACGTTTCTGACCGCACGGTCAAGCGTGAGCACCGAGCCCGCAAGGTTGCCCTCGTCGCGCAGATGCGCCGCACCGTCGTACAGCACGATGGGCAGCTCGCCCAAGACGTACTCCCCGTCGGGCATGCCGCCACAGGCCAGGCAGTCGGTGATGAGCGCCACGTGCTCCCAGCCCTTGGCGCGGATGAGCGCCTGCGCAGCACCAGGGGAAACGTGCTTTCCGTCGCAAATGAGCTCGGAGGTCGTCGTCGGCGTGACCATGGCGCAGCCCACCAGGCCGGGGTTGCGGTGATGCAGCGGGCTCATGGCGTTGTAGGTGTGCACGAAGGAGTTTGCCCCCGCGGCGACGGCGGCAAGGCCCTGCTCGAAGGTGGCGTCGGAGTGTCCCAGCGCCGTTGCGACGCCCATCTCGGCAAGCGCGGCAATGTACTCGAGGCTCCGGTCGCGCTCGGGCGCAAGGGCGCTGCGGCAGATGAGGCCCGCGGCAGCCTCCTGCCAGCGGTTGAACGCCTTCACCGACGGATCGAGCATGTATACCTTGTTCTGCGCGCCCTTGTACTTCTCAGTGAAGAAGGGACCCTCGAGGAAGATGCCCTGGATGCGCGCGCCCACAAAGTCGTCCCCACGGCTCTCGTCGGCCGCAAGAACTGCCGCGCAGGCCTCTTCGGTCTGGTCAAGGGAAGCGGTGAGTGGCGTGGGCGTCCATGACGTGGTGCCGTGCCGGGCAAGCTCAAGCGAAGCGGCGTTGAGCCCCTCGGGGTCGCAGTACATCACGTCGGTGCCAAAGAACCCGTGGATGTGCGTGTCCACATATCCCGGGGCAACCCAGCAGCCCGTCCGGTCCACGACGGTAGCCCCCTCGGGAACCTCGGGCACGACCTGGCCAAAGGCGCCATCGGCAATAGCTAGATATCCAGGCCCCGCAACGGAAGCGGGAAGCACGAACTTATCGGCCTTGACATAATACGCACTCATGAGAGCTCCTTCTTGACGCTGCTTCCATCCATTGTGCGACAAACAAGTGGGAGAAGAAACCAAAACGGCCCATCTTGCCGTGTGCGGCAATTCCACGGTCATCGGGCGATTATGACTCGTCACCAATGCGCCACGCCACCTTGGCGCAGTTGGTGGTATGGTCATTGAGGCTTGTCACTCACCTACGAACGGAGGAGCCCCTTTATGAGCAAGTACATCGATTCTTCCCGCGTCTTCCTCGACAACCCCGCCACCAGCGTGGAGGAGGTCTTTGCCTTCCTGTCTGACAAGGCAGTCGAGCTGGGCATCGCCGACGACCGCGACGCCGTCCTTGAGGCCTTCAAGGCCCGCGAGGCCCTTGGCTCCACCGGCATGCACGGCGGCTTTGCCATCCCGCACGCCAAGACCGACGCCGTCAAGGAGGCCGCGCTCGTCGCCGTGAAGTTTGACAACGAGATCGACTGGGCATCCCAGGACGGCAAGCCCATCAAGGCCGCCATCGCCCTGTTCGCTCCCGCCAGCGACCCCACCACCTATCTCAACCTGCTCTCCAAGGTGGCCGTACTGCTCGTCAACGAGAACTTCTGCTGGAAGTTCCTCTCCTCCTCCGACGTCGCAGAGATCGCCACTGCCGTCGCAGCCGGCCTGTAAGGCTTATCTCGCATAGCCAGAAAGAGGGGTGAGTGCCGCAGGTACCCACCCCTCACTTGTGACTCGGAAGGGATACTCCCTTTTGAGTCAAATAGACACAAAAGGGGACGCCCCTCCGACCGAAACAGTCGGAGGGGCGTCCCCTTTGGCTTGATGGAATCTGACCTAGTCTTCGCGCTCGGTAAGGGCCTGGAAGGCGCAGCCGTACATGGCGGCGTCGTTACCCAGGCTCGCCGGCAGGATGCGCGTGCTGGCGCTCGGGGCAAGGCAGTACTTGCGGTACGAGGCGCGCAGGTCCTCGGCATACAGCTTGAAGCCACCGCCCACGCCGCCGCCGATCAGGTAGACCTGCGGGTCAACGACGAGCGAGATCTGTGCCATGGCATAGCCCAGGTACTCGCACATCTTGTCGATGGCGGCCTTGGCGGCCTTGTCGCCCGCGCGGTGAGCGTTGAAGACCGAGAGCGTGTCGGTCGGGCCGTCCATGTTGACGGGCGTGGTGCCCAGGCGCTCGCACTCGGCCTTGTAGCCATTGACGATGCCCTTTGCGGAGGCATACTGCTCGAGGCAGCCCTTGCGGCCGCAGCCGCAGGTCTCGGTC
>JAFUBJ010000386.1 GCA_017460265.1 Atopobiaceae bacterium
CACCTTGGCGAGCTCGCCAGGCTGGAAGGAATAGCTGCCAAAGGTGATCCAGAGCTTGGAGCCTCCGTGCTCGGTGCCCACGAGCATGGGCAGTATCAGCAAGATCACGCCCGCGGCACCGATGGTGTACTTGTATTCGGCCAGGCCGTCGATGCTTGGCACGGCAACCAGGGTCACGACCATGGCGGCCACTGCCACAAAGAGCCACAGGAGCTGGCTGGACGCCATGGGCGGCGCGAGCCTTGTGACAAACGATATGCCAATGCCCGAAAGCGTGAAGGTTATGGGCAGGATGGCGGGGTCCGCCCCGGGCGCAAGGCGCCTGATGGCAAGGTGAGCCACGGCAAAGGCGCAGAAGAGGCCCAGCGGAACGGAAAGCGACGAGAGCGACAGCTCAACCGACATGTTCACGAGGTACATCGCGTACAAAAGCGTGACCGGCGCGGCCGCAAAGATAAGGAGCAGAAGCTCGGTGTTGCGGCGGGTGCCCACAAAGCTCTCCATTAGCGCTCGCCTCCCTTCGGCAGAAGAAGGGGTGTTCCCGAACCGTGCCAAGGCAGGGCGCCGGAGGCCTTGGACGCCTCGGCGGGGTTGGCCTCGGCCTCGGCCGAGCTCTCGGCGGTCTCTTCGTGGGTGACGGGAGTTGCCTCGGAAGGCTCGGTCTCTCCTGTGGCCTTGTCGGCGGCGTCGGCCGCCGCGGTCTTGTCGGCGTCAATCTGCTCGCGGTAGCTGTCCACGGTCGCGGCGGCCTCTGCCTCGGACGAGACCACCACGCCCTCGTTGAGCGCCTTGACCGTTGCCTCGGGAAGGTCGCTCAGCTCGACGGAGGTCGTCTCGACCAGACTGTAGAGCGGGTGCCCCAGAAAATCGGCGTGGACGCCCTGGTAGATGCCTACGGTTCGGCCGTTGACGCCCACAAACCACGAGCGACGCACAAAGAGCGCGCCAACTGCCATCACAAGGGCAAAGGCGATGGTCATGAAGAGCAGCCCGCGGAAAAGCGCCATGCGGCCCAGCGTCCGGTGCTGCTCGATGGTGCCGTCGTCAATGACGTCGACGACCACGACCGACACGTTGTCGTGTCCGCCGGCCGTGAGCGCCGCGGCAACCAGGTTGTCGGCCGCCATCTGCGGGCTTGCGGACGACACGGCCACGGCCTCGATCTCGGAGTCCTCCACCATGGAGGACAGGCCGTCCGAGCACAGGATGATGCGGTCTCCGTTAGAGACGTCAATGGTGAAGTGGTCGGCGTACATGTCGGGGTCGGAGCCCAGCGCGCGCGTGATGACGGAGCGCGACGGGTGGACGCGCGCCTCGTCAGCCGTGATCTCGCCCGCCTCGACAAGCTCCTCCACGTAGGAGTGGTCGTGCGTAAGGCGCACGAGCGTGCCGGAATGGAGCAGGTAGATGCGCGAATCGCCCACGTGGGCAATGGCCATGTGGTTCTCTTCGATAAGGGCGCAGGTTGCGGTGCAGCCCATGCCCTCCTTGCCTTCGCCGTTGGCGGCGCCCTGCATGACGGCGGCATTGGCCGCCTCCACCGCGGCACCCAGCAGGATGTCGTCGGCGTGCTGGGGCGCGTGCGCGGCAATGGTGTTGACGGCAATGGAGCTTGCGACCTCGCCCGCGGCGTGACCGCCCATGCCGTCGCACACGGCAAAGACGGGGGCGCGTACCAGGTAGGAGTCCTCGTTATGCTCGCGCACGAGGCCAACGTCGGTCCGCGCTCCCCACGAAAGGTGCGTGCTGGAGCCGGTCTCGGTATAGGAGTCCTCGCGCGTCGCAACCGGCAGGATGTCATGGCCAGGGCTCATGACGGGCTCTGCCGCGGGTGCGTCGTCTATCGAGGCGCCAATGATATGTCGCAGCTCGTCAAGCATGTGCTATCGCCTGGTAGCTCGCATTACGGTGTCACCAACCTGGATGTCGTCGCCGTCGCGCAGCGTGACGGGCTGGCTGATGGGGTGTCCGTTCACCAGCGTGCCGTTGGTGGAGCCCAGGTCCTCGAGCACGAGGGCGGGGCCCTGCAGCGTGAAGCGTGCATGGGTGGCCGACACGTACGGCTCCTCGATGACGATGTCAGAGGAGGGGGAGCGGCCCACGACGACGGGCCCCAGAATGTCAACGTGCAGGCCTCTGATGCCCTTGGCGCCCTTCTCGATGTCTATCGACCAGATGGCGGCGTCGCGGCGCTGGCCGCGCACCAGCCCGATTCCCGTGCGCATGGTCGCGTACAGGAACAGGTACAGGAAGATGACGAGCAGGATGCGGCCTGCAAAGAGCACTAGGTCTATCATGAGGCCTCCCTGAACTCCAGATTCATGAGGCCAAGGGTGATCAGGTCGCCGTCGTGCAGCTGGCACTGTGCTACGTCGACGTCGTTTACAAGCGTGCCGTTGGTCGAGCCCAGGTCGCGCACGAACCAGGTCCCGCTCGCCTCGTCAAAGGTCAGCTCGGCGTGGCGGCGCGAGATGTTCGGGTCGTGGAAGACAATGTCGCAGTGCATGCGCTCGCGTCCGATGACCACGTGCTGCCCGGTTCCGCGATAGGTTCGTCCGCTCTGATGGTCTACCAGCAGGAACGACGGAACAGCTTCCTCGGCGGGCAGGTCGTCGTCGGCGGAGGGAGCCTCCACTGCCGGAACGCGGCGCTGCGTGAGGGGCACTTCCACCTCGGGCACGCTCAGCTGCGAGGCGCTGACGTTGTCATCAAGGAAGTCCACGGGGACGATGTCGAGCCCCATCGAGGCGGAGTCGTCAAGCATCGAGGACACGGAGGGCGTCTCCTGCTCGACGGCAGGCTC
This sequence comes from Atopobiaceae bacterium, assembly GCA_017460265.1. Lineage (GTDB taxonomy): Bacteria > Actinomycetota > Coriobacteriia > Coriobacteriales > Atopobiaceae > UBA1367. The sequence continues at coordinate 2,804 of JAFUBJ010000386.1, forward strand.
GGGATCGAGCGCGGGGTCGGGCACCGCGGCGGCGCTGGGCGCTTCTGCGGCACTGTGTCGGGGAGGAAACGCGCTGATGACAGGCAGCGAATCCAGGTCAAACGCAGGCCGTGAGGAGAAGCCGTCCGAGGACGCGCCGGCAATGTCCTCTGCGGTCGGCAGGGGGAGCAGCCCGTCTTCGAGCGTGGAGTGCGCAGCGACCACGGCAGGCGCCACGTGCGCTGCGGCATGCCCCGAGGCGGCAATCGCCTCGGGCGCGGGGGTCTTGAGTGCCTCGGCAGGGGCTGCCTGGTCCGCACGGCGGGTCGGCCTGCGACGATGGACGCCGCTGCGGTCGGCCGCGGCACCACCCACGGCAGACGAGCCGGAAAGGAAGGCGCGCTCCTCCGCACGCAGGCGCTCGAGGGTCTGCGCATCGATGTTCTCGGCAAAGACGGCAAACTTCCCGCTTCTAAGGGACGGGTCAACCAGGAACCGTGCCAGCGGGTCGCCCACAAAGACGTAGTCCTTGCCGCGAGCCTGAGACTCGATGAACGCGACAAGCTCCTGCGTGAGCTGCGCGTACAGCGGACGCATGGCGATGTCGTCACTTGGCGAGACGAGCACGGTGTACAGCGCCGGTGCCGTGTCCACGCCGTCAATGACGAGGGTCTCGGCCTCCATCTGCTTTGCCGCGCTCTTTGCGAGGCGCTTGAACGAAATTGGTGCAACATAGCCCTGCGGCGCACCACCAAAGGCGTCGCTCACACGGCTCTCGAAAGCCTTAAACAAGTTCATATTCGTCATCCTCCTGGTCTTCCTGCGGCGGACCGCACAGAACAGTCGCGATGCTCACAAGCACACATAAGACTACCGCAATGCCGGTGTTGTCCCAGGTGGGGACGAGCCATATACCAGCATTTTCCACTCGGACTGCGATAAGCTGAGAGGCAACCAAGACGGCACACCCCACGATCTGCCCCACGATGGAGCAGGCGGTGGTCGGGCGGAAGCGCGTGATTGCCGAGGTCATGAGGGCAGCAAGGGCGCAGCCCACAAGCTCTATCCAGGTGCTGGGCGTAAGGGCCATGCTCAAGAGCGTGCCGCTTATCTCCTGCGCGGAAAAGCCCGACGTGCGGCCCAGCACAAAGACTTGCCCCACAATCCAGCCCGCGATGCCCGTGGCAAGCGCAGATCCTGGCGAGAGAAACGCGCCAGACCATGCGGCGCCCGCGATGGGGTTTGCCAGGCAGCAGGGGAGAAGCACCCCCGGAGTGGTGTGGTTGTCGCCAGTTCCCACGACGATCCACCACGTCAGGAGCACTGCTCCCAAAATGATGGGCAGAAGGATCGCGGCGGCACCGCTTGTGGTGGTGAGCAGCGCAAGGAGCATCGCCACGATGGCAAGCGCACTGCCAAGCGGGGGCCACAGCGCCGCCGCAGCCGCAAAGACCGCCGCACCAATATAGGTGGTCGTTTCGGACACAAAGAGGTAGCGCAGCGCCACGAGACCCACAAGTCCGCTGGTCACCGCGGCTGTTCCGCGCGTGATGAAGGGCTCGAGCCACGGGTAGCGGAAGTACACGGGAAGCCGCTCGCCCTCCCAGACGTCCTCTTCCTCCTCGCCCTGGCCGGTCTGCGAGAGCAGGTGGCGGATGGAGTCCGCGCCGGCCGAGATGTCGCCGAGCGTGAAGGTGAGCTCGTTGGCAAACTCCGTGACGGAGGGCGTGCGCATGGATGCGATGGGGGCGAGGGCTCCCAAAAGGGCCTGCTCACTGATGCCTTCGGCGTCCGGGACGGTCTTTGAGATCTTGGTCTTGGGGCCGCGCTCGATGAGCTTGAGCGACTGCTCGGCTGAGGTGGCCGCAAACGGGTTGGTGCCCGTCAGAGACTGCCAGACCACCACGCCCAGCGAGAAGACATCGGAGCGCTCGTCCACGAGCTGGCCCTTGATCTGCTCGGGAGACATGTAGCCCACGGTTCCGCCGCGCGCATCGCCAAAGCCGGTGGCCGAGGCGAGCGTGGCCATGCCAAAGTCGCAGATCTTCACTTGACCGTTGCGCTCGACGATGATGTTGGATGGCTTGATGTCCAGATGCAGAACGCCGTTTTCGTGCGCGAAGGCAAGGGCGTCGGCCACACAGCTCACCACGTAGGCGCACTCGTCGCCTGTGAGGGTGCCTCCCTCGACGCGGGCGAGAAGCTCGGCCAGATTTAGCCCGTCCACGTATTCCATGACCAGGTAGGCCCAGCTGGGGTCGGTCTCGAAGTCAAAGACCGTGACGATGTTGGGGTGGGCGAGCAGGCAGGCGGTGCGGGCCTCGTTCAGGGCCTCCGCCACGGTCGATGCGGTGGATGGGGCGCCCGCGACGGCCAGCGGCATGCGCTTGATGGCCACGCGGCGCTGAAGGCGCGTGTCCCAATAGGTCAAGACGGTGCCGAAGCCTCCGGTGCTGCGTGCGTCCATGACGCGGTAGCGGCCGAGCACAAGCTCGGGTTTTCCCAGGTAGACATTGTCATTCAGCAGGCGCGACTGCGGATGTGTAAGGGTCGAATCCGGCACGGCCTCCCCTTAGTGTGTTTAAGCTTCAAATCTTGCCGTGACTAGTGCTTATAGGGTAATGGTTTGCGGGCGTTTTGCCAAATTTGGCAGCGTGCTTGGGCTGGTTTGGCAAATAACGTACATTCACTTGTCTCAGGCGTCTCCACATGGGTGGCGTCGACTTGCGAGAAAAGCAAAAAAGGCTGTTGCAAAACCAGCTTGTATGGTGATAACATACCTAAATGCGCGCGGGCGTGGCGGAATTGGCAGACGCGTACGGTTCAGGTCCGTATGGGGGCAACCCCGTGAAGGTTCAAGTCCTTTCGCCCGCACCATTGACTCTTCGAGGCCCTCCGGGGCCTTTTTTCTTTTCCCGACAACGGAACACCCGGGACGGAGGCTTCTGTCCAATCCTCTTCTGCCGGTGGACGCCCCTTGTAAAACCCGAAGTACCCTTTGGGAGGGGTATCTTGCAAAACCAACTGCGGAAACGTAAAAATGGGTACCCCAAAGGGTACTTCGCTTTTTATTCCGGCGACCATTCTGGCCATCGGCGGTGAGCCACGCCGTCTCGTTCGCTGCCAACCTGCGGTCGACGCGCCCTGTCTGTTCCACCGCGCCGTTTCTGTATTATCGGGTCCTGTCTGGGTATAATTGCAAGCATGCGAGCCGATAATGCCCCCAGGGGCATGCCAGCAATTATTCAGCTCCCCGCGCCTTGTGTGACTATGCTGGCGGTCGCGCGGGTGGCTGATTATGTACGGCGAAACGCCTAAAGCGCGTCGGCTCGCAAAATGAGAAACGCGTCGGGGCGTCCAACATCGCTGGGTGCCCCGACGTCATGTATGTGGTCTCAAGAGAGCCGCATCCCAAGCATCGGTCAGCGGTGACCGCCATACAACGGCAGCTCAGCTGCTAGTTGTTGTCGTTGTCAAAGTCTGACCAGCCGCTTTCGTCGTCAAAAAGGTCCCAGTCGTCGGGCGACTTCTCGTGGTTCTTGTACATGGCGCGCGTCCTGCGCTCCAGCACAAACGCAATAATCAGAAACAGCGCGATGCCGCCCACGATCAACGCAATGACGCCTTGGCGCGTAGCAAAGAGCCAAGAGAAGAAGTTGTTGATTGCCTCCATGTGTACCCCTCCTGCAAATACACGATTTTCTCGCGCACAAGTATATACTTGATGGGCCTTCGTTCTACCAACACTACGTCCAAGGAGACGCATATGCTCGATATTAAGTTTGTCCGCGAGAACCCCGACGTCATCGATGAGGCGTGCGCTTCTCGCCAGAACGCTCACTGGGACCGCGAGCGCTTCTTTGAGCTGGACGCCGAGCGTCGTCAGCTGATTGTCGAGGTCGAAGGGCTGCAGGCAGAGCGCAACGCCGTGTCCAAGCAGATTGGCCAGCTCATGCGCGAGGGCAAGCGCGACGAGGCCGAGGCCGCCAAGGCGCAGGTTGCGGCAAACAAGGACCGCATCGCCAGCCTGGACGAGAAGCGCGGCGCCGTTGAGCAGGAGCTCTTTGACCTGGTCGCCGGCATTCCCAACATCCCCGACGAGACCGTGCCTTATGGCAAGGACGACTCCGACAACCCTGAGGCCCGTCGCTGGGGCACCCCGCGCGAGTTTGACTTTGAGCCCAAGGCTCACTGGGATCTTGGTCCCGAGCTGGGCATGATCGACTTTGACCGCGGCGTGAAGATCGCCGGCAGTCGCTTCTATGTGCTGGGCGGCATGGGTGCTCGCATGGAGCGCGCGCTCATCAACTTCATGATCGACATGCACACCAAGATTGGCTTCAAGGAGTGGGGGCCGCCTGTGGTCACCAACGCCGCCACGCTCTTTGGCACGGGTCAGCTGCCCAAGTTTGAGGAGGACATGTACCACGTCAACCCCGACCTGTACCTCATCCCCACGGCTGAGGTCATGCTCACCAACCTGCACCGCGACGAGGTGCTTGACGGCGACAAGCTGCCGCTTTGGTACTGCGCCTTCACGCCGTGCTTCCGCGAGGAG
>JAFUBJ010000387.1 GCA_017460265.1 Atopobiaceae bacterium
CTGTAGTGGTAAAGCTCCCCGCGCCTATGATTCTTTCTCATGAAACCGGCGACGTTCAGCCTATTTTCGAGCACCAGAACTTCCTCAATCCACTTCATGTGACCGAAGAGTCAGACTGGATCGGCGAGCAGAAAGATGCCATGGAGAAAAGGGCGGAAGATCTGGGAATCTATGACGAAGCTCGCTAACATGCAACGGTCACTTTTGAGCGACTTTTTGCTGCGGCAAGTCCCGAAGGAGCAGTGCTAGAGATTGAGTTTGACGCCTGATAGGGGAGGCTGTGAACTGAAGAAGGTTCTGATGGGCCTAGCCGTCGCTCTGCTGTTTTTTGCAATTGCCTTTGTAATGGTGAACAGGATGTTGCTGTCATAGGAAGTATCAACAGGAGCGTTGACCCTAAGATGAATGCCGAGGACTGTATGCAAGTCCTCGGCATTTCGCATTAAAGGCAGTTGGTAAGTAACGGCGCTAAGCTCTACCCAAGCAGCTTCCTCAGCCAATCAGGCATGTTGGGGTCGTCGCGAGCCCAGGCCTCATCCACCTTTTCTTCTCGCTCCCACGAGTTCTCGCGACCATCAAACAGCTTGAAGAGATGCACCTTCACTTTCCTGATGATGTCACCGTCATCAAAGTACTCGTTGTGATAGGTGTTTTGCTTTCCGTAGCCCTTCCACGAGTCGGTTTTGTAGATGAGTCCCATGCCGCTACCCCTTCTCTCGGTTTGCCTCTCCAGATGGCTGCCATCTCATCGGGGATCCACAGATGACGTTATCTTTCTTGTTCCCGCCTCCTGCTGGTTATGACGCTTAGCCATTAGCAGACGGTAAGTGGGTTTTTAGCTGTCAGCTAAGGAATATCTCAGGAGCATGTGATAAAGCAGCTGAGATGCAAACAGGCTCTTACAGCAACCAATCAGCGGATTGTCTGCCAGCGGGAACTCTCTTATTAAAGATGTATGCTAGACTTAAATAAGTTTTATGAGAGTGGGAATTGGCGAGAGGATTCCCGCATGGATGACCGTGAACTAAGAAAGTACTTGCTCGGCGGCAAGAAGACAGAACGGGTTATCTTTGCCGCCACTCCGGAGACAAAAACTGCGCTGGAAGTAATGGCACGTGAACAGTGCGTAAGCGTCTCAGCCTTAATTACCCGCTTAGTGGTAGACGAGGCAATTCGGAATTCTGACGTTATCGAGGAAGGGATAGTGGCCAATGTCTAGTACCTACTGTCTCTCGATGAGTGGCTCTTCCGTCCGTCGGCCAGAGACGCTCGAAACTGCACGGCTCTACCTTGATTTAGGCAATTGGGCGGATGTGCGCAAACAAGTCGTAGAGGATAACCTCTACCAACTCAACGCCGAGAGTTCTCGTAAACGTGTTGCTGGTGAGCTCATTAAAAGACTGAGCACTCTTTCGGATGAAGAGATTCGCTTCCTTGTTGATTCACACCTTGATGACCAGTCTGCCATGCTCTGGGTCTCCGTGTGTCGCACCTATCAATTTGTGTCCGACTTATCTGCTACCGTCCTCAGGGACAGATATGAATCTGGCATCCCGAACTATACGGAGGGCGCCTATGAGGCGTTCTTCGAGCAGGAGGCCGCGATTCATCCAGAGCTCGTAAAGCTTACGGAGGCAGGCAAAAAGAAGATGCGCAACCAGATATTCCGAATGCTTGTGGAATGTGACCTGATCGCTGAAGATGGGGCGATAACACCCATCCATCCATCGCCAGCGTTTGCGCGGGCTATTGACTTGGAGCGCCAGGACGACCTCGACCTCTTTCCGGGGGTGACGCTCAGGTGAGGAAGGAATTCGACCACATCTCGCAGGCGAGGCAGTTCATCGTCGACCGTCTCTCCGATGACGCGCTTCTCGGGCGCGGCGGAAGGCTCCTGCGCGAGGGAAAGTACCTGCTGCCCTACAAGCCAGCGCAGGAGGACGAGGCGGAGGGCCTCATGGAGGCCATCGTGAAAGTGGACCTTCCCGCGCGCAACGTCCGTGCCCACGTCATCGACCTCTACCGGATCGTGCTCGACCACCTGGACAGCACCGGGTACTGGGAGGCCGTGTGCGCGGTGGAGCCCGACATCTCGCGCATCGAGATGGTGGAGATGCTGCAGGACGCGGCAAGTGCAGAGCACGTCATCGCCCCGGCGGTGAACCGAGAGATAGAGGCCCACCCCGATGCGGACATCTTCTTCGTCCGCGGGGCGGGGGAGATCTTCCCCTACGTCCGCACGAACAAGGTCATCGGCCTGCTGGACAGCCGCAGGCCCGTGGTGCTGTGGTTCCCCGGCACCTACGACCGAGCGCTCGACGGCTCGCCCACGCTCAACATCCTCGACATCGAGCAGGGCAACACCGGCGGACACTACCGCGCGACCAACGTCTTCGACCTGTAGGAGGCACAAGCGATGCTCATCCAGGACACCTTCCAGAAGGACATCTTCCGCGCGATCGACCCGGTCGTGCGCGCCGACGAGGACAAGTACCTCGCCAACGAGCTCGACGAGTTCGTCGTCACCAACGAGGTGGAGCGCCACCTGCTCGAGTTCTTCGAGGAGTACAACGAGCCCGACGCCGTGGGCAACGGCGCGTGGATCAGCGGCTTCTTCGGCTCGGGCAAGTCCCACCTGCTCAAGATCCTCGCCGTCATCCTCGAGGACCGCGTGGTCGACGGCAAGCCCGCCATGGACTACATTCTGCCCAAGGTTGCGCACAACCCGTCGCTCAAGGGGGCGATGGAGGTCGCGCGGCGTCGCCATCCTTCCGAGAGTGTGCTCTTTGACATCGACCACATAGCCCCCAACGAGGGCCGCTCGGAGTCCGGGGCACTGCTGGCCGCGTTTATCCGCGCCTTTAACATGCACTGCGGCTACTTCGACGGCGACCAGCAGCATATCGCCCAGCTCGAGTGGGACCTCGACCGCATCGGAAGGCTCCAGGACTTCGAGGAAGCGGTGCAGCGCCGCTGCAAGATGCCTTGGAAGCTAGCGCGCAATATCGCTCCGGCCAAGGCGAAGGACATATCTGCCGCCTACGACGAGGTGTGCGGCAACCCAGAGGGCACGCACCCCAATATCGTGGATTACTACCGCAGCACCTACAGCCCCTCCATCCGTAGCTTTGCCGAGCGCGTGCGTGACTACGTACAGATGCGGGATCCGGGCTTCCGCCTCAATTTCTTCGTGGACGAGGTAGGCCTCTATATCGCGCGCAACTCAAAGCTCATGGTTAACCTCCAGAGCGTGGCGGAGGAGCTCAACACTATCTGCGGCGGCAGCTCGTGGGTGGTCGTGACTTCGCAGGAGGCCATGGAGGGCATCGTCTCCGACATGACCGACGCGAGCGGGGAGGATTTCACCAAGATCCAGGCACGCTTCAACCTCAAGATGCCGCTCACCTCGCAGGACGCCAAGACCGTCATCCGCGACCGCCTGTTGGCCAAGAACGTCGACTCCGAGCCGGGGTACCTGCGCATGTACGAGGAGCGTAAGCACGACTTCGGCGTGCTCTTCGACTTCGCGGACGGCGCCAAGCGCTACGGCCAGTACCGCGACTTCGACGACTTCCTCTCCACCTACCCCTTCGTGCCGTACCAGTTCGACGTCTTCATGACGGCCATGCGCGAGCTCTCGCGCAAGGACGCCTTCACGGGCAAACACAACTCCACGGGCGCGCGCTCCATGCTCGGCGTCTTCCAGGACGTCGCGCAGGAGCTCTGCCGGCACGGGGCCTCCACCGAGGGCGAGCAGCTCGCCTCCTTCGACCTCATGTTCGAGGGCCTGCGCAACAGCTTCCGCACCGAGTTCTACGCCGCCATCTCCCAGGCTGAGCACAACCCCACGCTCACGGACACGTGCGTGCGCGTGCTCAAGGCGCTTCTGCTGGTCAAGTACTGCAAGGACTTCCGCGCCACTCCCGGCAACATACGCGTGCTGCTCTACGGCTCCTTCAACGAGCAGCCGGCAAAGCTCGAGAACGACATCAAGGACGCCCTCGACGAGCTGGAGCGCCAGCTCTACGTCCGCCGCAACGGCAACGAGTACGAGTACCTCACCGACGACGAGAAGGAGGTCGAGAGCGAGATCCGCAACACCCTGGTGTCCGACTCAGACAACCGCAAGCTCATCGCCAAGCTCTTCCAGGACGTCGTCGGCAACACGCGCGTCACGTACA
>JAFUBJ010000388.1 GCA_017460265.1 Atopobiaceae bacterium
ATACGGTCGCGCTGGTGTCAGAAAGCGAGCAGCTTTCGAGGATGCCACAGTCGAAGCTGGTGCCGGCACTGCTCAAGGGCGCGTACCTGGGCCTGGACTTCTTCAACAAGGAATGCTACGCCGTCCCATATGGGCAGCAGGTCCAGTTCATGCCGTCCTACACGGGCATGGTGAAGCTCGCGAAGCGGTTCTCGAAGCGCCCTCTCACCGACGTGTACGGGCACGTGGTGCGCGACGGCGACGAGTTCGAGAGCGGCATGGAGGACGGGCGCGAGTACGTCCGCTTCAAGCCTAAGCCCTTCAACGACGGCGCGATCGTCGGCGCGTTCGCCGTGGCCCAGTTCGCCGACGGCGGGATCAAGGTCGAGACGATGAGCAAGATGCAGCTCGACGCCGTGAAGCGCATGAGCAAGGCCCAGAGCGGCACAGCGTGGAAGTTCTTCGCCGACGAGATGTACCGCAAGGCGTGCATCCGCCGGCTCTGCAAGGGCATCGACCTCGACATGGAGAACGTGGAGCAGGCGCGCATCATGCAGGCAGAGGACGAGCCGCAGGAGGTGGAGGTGACCGAGGTTGACAACCCCTTTGGAGACGAGTGAGGACTACATGACCTTCTTGGAGTCCAAGGCCTGCAAGGCCCCCAAGAGCGGGTTCGACCCCGGCGACGGCATCAGCCCCGTGCTGTTCCCGCACCAGCGCGACATCGTGAGGTGGGCGTGCATCGGCGGGCGGCGCGCGATCTTCGCCGCGTTCGGACTGGGCAAGTCCCTCATGCAGCTGGAGCTCATGCGGCTCATCGGCGAGAGGGAAGGCGGGCGGCAGCTCATCGTGTGCCCGCTGGGAGTCCGACAGGAGTTCAAGCGCGACGCGCGGCTCTTGGGACTCGAGCCGACGTTCGTAAGGTTCTCCGACGAGGTCGCTTGCGAGAGCGGCCTCTTCCTCACCAACTACGAGAGCGTGCGCGACGGCAGGTTGGACGTGAGCCTGTTCAACGCCGTGAGCCTCGACGAGGCCAGCGTGCTCAGGAGCTACGGGAGCAAGACCTACCAGACGTTTCTGCAGCTCTTCCAGAGCGTTCCCTATCGTTTCGTCGCTACCGCCACGCCGTCGCCCAACCGCTACAAGGAGCTGATTCACTACGCCGGCTACCTCGGCGTCATGGACACCGGGCAGGCGCTCACGCGGTTCTTCAAGCGCGACTCGACGAAGGCGAACAACCTCACGCTGTACCTGCACAAGGAGCGCGAGTTCTGGCTGTGGCTTGCGTCGTGGGCCGTGTTCGTGCAGAGGCCGAGCGACCTCGGCTACTCGGACGAGGGATACGAGCTGCCCGAGATGGAGGTGGTCTGGCACCGCGTCGAGACGCCGCGCACCGACGAGTACCAGACGGAGCGCGACGGTCAGGGACTGTTGTTCGTGGACGCCACCATGGGCGTCAGCGCCGCGAGCAAGGCCAAGCGCGACACGCTCTCGCTGCGCGTGGCAAAGGCCAAGGAGATCGTGGACGCGTCGCCAAACGACCACTTCGTGCTTTGGCACGACCTGGAGTCGGAGCGGCATGCGCTCAAGAAGGCGATACCCGAGTGCGTGGAGGTGTACGGGAGCCAAGACCTCGACGAGCGAGAGGACCGCATCGTGCGATTCAGCGACGGCGAGTTCCGCTTGCTCGCGACAAAGCCCATCCTGAGCGGCTCAGGCTGCAACTTCCAGCGGCACTGCCACCGCGAGGTGTTCGTCGGCGTCGGGTTCAAGTTCAACGACTTCATACAGGCGATACACCGAGTGCAGCGGTTCCAGCAGAAGGAGCGCGTGCGCATCGACATCATCTACGCGGACACCGAGGATTCGGTCGTGCGCACGCTCAAGGAGAAGTGGGCGCGACACGAGGAGCTGACAAGGAGAATGGAAGACATCATCAAGGAATACGGGCTTGCGGACGCCGCCATAGCGGACGCGCTCAAGCGCAGCATCGGCATCGAGCGCGTCGAGGCGAGCGGGGAGGGCTGGCTGGTAGCCAACAACGACACCGTGGAGGAGGCCAGGCTGCTGGAGGACGACTCCCTCGACCTCATCGTCACGTCAATCCCGTTCTCGAACCACTACGAGTACACGCCGAGCTACAACGACTTCGGGCACACCAAGGACGACGATGAGTTCTTCAGGCAGATGGACTACCTCACGCCCGAGCTGTACCGCGCGCTCAAGCCGGGCAGGCTGGCGTGCATCCACGTGAAGGACCGCATCAACTTCGGCAACGTCACGGGAGCGGGACTGCCCACGGTGCAGCCGTTCCACATGGAGACCGCCGAGCACTACATGCGTCACGGGTTCGACTATATCGGCATGGTCACCGTCGTCACCGACGTGGTGCGCGAGAACAACCAGACGTACAGGCTCGGCTGGACGGAGATGTGCAAGGACGGCACGAAGATGGGCGTCGGTTGCCCAGAGTACGTGCTCCTGTTCCACAAGCCACAGACCGACCGCACGCGCGGGTACGCTGACGTTCCCGTCACCCATGGCAAGGACGAGTACAGCCGCGCGCGCTGGCAGGTCGACGCCCACGCGTTCTGGAGAAGCAGCGGCGACCGCCCGCTCACGAGCGAGGAGATAGCCGCGCTGCCCGTCGGCGACCTCTCCAAGGCGTTCACGCAGCGCACCATCGAATCCGTGTACGACTACGAGACCCACGTGCGCATCGGCGAGGAGCTGGAGGGACGCGGGCACCTGCCGGCGACGTTCATGGCCATCGCCCCCGGCAGCTGGGCGCCCGACGTGTGGACCGACGTGAACCGCATGCTCACGCTCAACACGTCGCAGTCGCAGAAGGGCCGCGAGATGCACGTGTGCCCGCTGCAGTTCGACATCGTCGACCGCCTCATCGAGCGCTACAGCAACCCCGGCGAGCTGGTGTACGACCCCTTCGGCGGGCTCTTCACCGTGCCGCTGAGGGCCATACGCATGGGCAGGCGCGGCAGGGCCGTGGAGCTCAACAGCGGCTACTTCATGGACGGCGTGGCCTACCTCAAGGCCGAGGAGCAGAGGCTGAGCATGCCCACCCTGTTCGACATGGAGGAGGTGGCAGGATGATTGAGGACTACTACGGCCAACAGGCAAACTACGAGTACATGAGCGCGTCACAGCTCAAGCAGCTCCTCGGCACACCCGGCATTCAGGCTTGCGAGGAGCGCGCTCTCGCCGAGCTCTCGGGACAGTACGTGCGACCGCAGAGCAACGCCCTCACCGTGGGCAGCTACGTTGACGTGATGCTCACTGGCACAGAAGACGAACAGCACGAGTTCCGCGAGTCCCATCCCGAGATGATCAGCTCGCGCGGCCCCACCAAGGGACAGCTCAAGGCAGAGTACAGGAGCGCCGACGACATGATCGCGCGAGCCTTCGCGGACGCCGACAACGGCGGCATCTTCATGAGGGCGCTCACGGGCGAGCGCCAGAGGGTGCTCACGGGCGAGATTCACGGCCACAGGTTCAAGGCGCGGCTGGACGTCCTGGGTGACGGATTCATAACCGACCTCAAGACCGTCGAGAACGTCAACAAGAGGTACTACAACGACGGCTGGTGGGACTTCATCGGCTGGTGGGGCTACGACCTGCAGGGCGCGATATACCAGGAGCTGGTCTACCAGACCACTGGCAACAGGTGGCCGTTCTACATCGCGGCACTCAGCAAGCAGACCCCATGCGACATCGACCTCATCCAGGTGCCGCAGGACAGGCTCGACGAGGCGATGGAAAGGGTGACCCCCGACGCCCTCGACCGCATCGCGGCGCTCAAGAGCGGGGAGTTGGAGCCGACAAGGTGCGAGCACTGCGACTGGTGCCGCATGACGAAGGTAATCAGGAAACCAAGGATTTTGGAGGTAGTGTAATGGCCGACGAACTGATGCTTGAGCTTGGGCAGACCATCAAGGACGAACCGAGCTTCACGGCCCCAGACGGGGACTATCGATTCATGGTCAAAGACTGGGACGTGTCGATGTTCCAGCCGCGCGACGAGTCCACGAGCAAGATTCCAGCGTGCCGACAGGTCGACGTGACGCTGCTCATCCCGTATCGCGACGAGCTGGGCAACATCGTCTACGGCCAGAAGGTCGAGCACTTCAAGCTGCTGGCGCGTCTCAAGTTCGCCATCACGAACTTCTTCATCTCGTGCGGCATCGGCAAGCGCGGCGACGAGTTCAAGCTGGACTTCGACCAGTGCGTCGGCAAGGTCGGGACGTGCAAGGTGCAGCAGCAGCTGGGCGGCAACGGCAACCTGTATGCCCGCATCGAGGAGTTCTATGCGCCCGACGTGGCGCCGCAGGCGAGCATGAACGACGGCATCCAGTTCATGGAGCCGCAGCAGCCGCAGATGCAGCAGCCGCAGGCGAACTACGGCTATGGCTACTAGGGAGCTGAGACCCTACCAGCGGGAGGCCATAGACGCGGTGCATGACCACTGGAGAGAGTGGAATCGCGAGATGCTGGTCATGGCCACGGGCACGGGCAAGACCTACACCGCGAAGTGCATCATCGAGGACCGGCTCAGCAATGGGTCGGTCCTCTTCATGGCGCACCGCGACGAGCTGATAGAGCAGGCTCGCGCCACGTTCGGGAACGCCGGTAAGGTCAAGGGCCCCGAGACCGACATCCGCCCGATTACGGTCGGCAGCGTCCAGACGCTGGTGAACAGGCCGCGCTACGAGGGCTTCAAGACGCTGGTGATTGACGAGGCGCACCATGCCGTCTCCGAGAGCTACCAGAAGGTCATGGCGCTGTATCCGGACGCCAAGGTGCTGGGGCTGACTGCGACCCCCGACCGCAAGGGGTTGGGCAACGTGTTCGAGGGCATCGCCTACGAGTACGGGCTGCGAGACGCCGTGAAGGACGGGTACCTGTCGAAGATCGTGGCGAGGACAATCCCCATCGACATCGACCTCACCAATGTCAAGACGAGGGTGGGCGACTTCGAGGTGACGGGGCTGGTGGAGGCTCTTGAGCCGTACCTGCCCGAGATTGCCAAGTCCATGGTCGAGCACGCGATGGACAGAAAGACGGTGGTCTTCCTCCCGCTGGTGAGGATGGCGCAGGAGTTCGCTGAGATGCTGAGGTCCTACGGCTTCGACGCGCGCGAGGTGGACGGTCAGAGCGCCGACCGCAAGGAGACGCTCGAGTGGTTCTCGCACGCGGGCAAGAGCTCGGTGATATGCAACGCCATGCTGCTCACAGAGGGCTACGACTGCCCGGATGTCGACTGCGTGGTGGTGCTCAGGCCGACAAAGGTGAGAAGCCTCTACGCGCAGATGGTAGGACGCGGCACTCGTCTTGCTCCAAACAAGAAGGACTGCCTGATTCTCGACTTCCTCTGGCTCTCGACCAGGCACGACCTCTGCCGCCCCGCTTCGCTCATCACCGCCAACGACGAGGACGCCGAGAGGGTGTCCGAGAAGGCCGTCGAGGAGGAGCTAGAGCTGTTCGACGCGCTCGCCGACGTGGAGGAGCAGCGCAGGAACGCTCTCGCCGAGGCCATCAGGGCCAACGCCAAGCGCAAGGCGCGGCTGGTCGACCCTCTGACGTTCTTCGTGGACGTGAACGAGGTGGCGGCACTGGACTACGTTGAGACCTTCCCATGGGAACGAGAGTCAGCGACCGAGAAGCAGATAAGGCTCATCGAGGGAGCTGGCATAAACGCGGATGGCATGACTAAGGGCAGGGCCTCAAAGGTCATAGACGCGATATTCAGGCGCAGGGACGCAGGGCTGGCGACGCCGAAGCAGATGAGAATGCTTGAGCAGAAGGGCTTTCAGAACGTGGGGCTTTGGACTTTTGCACAAGCGAGCGACATGATGGGGAGGTTGGCGAAGAACCGATGGCGAGTTCCGTACAACATCAATCCAGCGACATTCGTTCCGACGTAGACCGCTTCTGTGCGGGCTCGAACCCGCCCACCAACGGCCTTGAGGAGCGGCTGGACATGCTGGTCGCGCAGATGGCCGTCATAGCGTCAGAGCTCCACGAGCTGAACGAGAGGCTCAAATGGATGCGCTGATTGACAAGCTCGCCTACATTCCCTCCGACGACTACGATACGTGGCTCACGGTCGGGATGGCGCTCAAGCACGAGGGCTACGGATGGGAGACGTGGGACGAGTGGAGCCGCAGCTCGCCAAAGTACCAGGAGGGCGTCTGCGAGCGGAAGTGGAAGAGCTTCAACGAGCTCAACGCCGGCGAGCCAGCCACGGGCGGCACCATAGACCACCTCGCGCGTCTGGGAGGGTGGTCTGACGACTACGGCGAGGAGCTCTCGCTGGGACAGCTCATACGGGACACCGAGCCGACGAAAAACTACGTGTTCGTGGACAAGTCATCCGAGCGCGAGAACCTGCCGGAGTTCGACGCCGACAAGTACGACCCGAGGGCCGACGCGGTCGCGTACCTCAAGGGCATGTTCGAGGCCGACGAGCACATAGGCTTCAACGGCGAGTTCACCCACAGGGACGACCGCCTCGTGCCCACGGTCAACGCGCACGGCTTCACGGCAGGTACGGTCGTCGGCATGATCGAGAGCGGCCCGATGAAGCGCCACGGGGTCGCCGACCTCAAGGAGCAGGCGGTCCGCGAGGCGTTCGGCGTGACGGGCGACCACGGCTGCTACGTCCGCATCAACCCGCTCGACGGACACGGCGACGGCAACTCCAACGTGACGCGGTTCGACAACGCGCTGATAGAGTCCGACGAGGACGACATCGAGACGCAGTACGCGATTTACCGCAAGCTCGAGCTGCCGATACGCTTCCTCGTGCACAGCGGGCACCACAGCCTGCACGCCATCGTGAAGGTGGACGCGCTCAACATCGGCGAGTACCGCGAGAGGGTGAGCTTCCTCTATTCCTTCTGCGCTAAGAACGGCCTGCACGTCGACGAGGCCAACAAGAACCCGAGCCGCTACAGCCGCATGCCCGGCGTCAGGCGGGGGGACCAGTGGCAGCGCATCGTCGCGCGCGACATAGGCAAGAGGTCATGGGACGAATGGCGAGAGTGGGTGGAGGACGAGAACGACACCCTTCCGGAAGACGAGTCGCTGGACGACTTCGACGAGCTGCCGCCACTGGCGCCCGAGCTGATCGAGGGGCTGCTGCGAGAGGGCCACAAGATGCTCGTGGCGGCGCCGTCGAAAGCTGGCAAGAGCTTCCTGCTGCAGGAGCTGGCAGTCTGCGTCGCCGAGGGCAGGCCGTGGCTTGGCCGCAAGGTCGCACAGGGAAAGGTGCTCTACGTCAACCTCGAGCTCGACCCAGTGAGCTGCAAGCACAGGTTCCGCGACATATACGGCGCCATGAGGTGTGACCCGCACGGAGGCGTGCTGGTTCTCAACCTGCGAGGGCGCTCCGTGCCGCTCGACAAGCTGGCCCCGACGCTCATCAGGCGGTACAAGGACAGCCGCTTGAAGGCCATGATAATCGACCCCATCTACAAGGTCATCACGGGCGACGAGAACGCTGCGAGCGACATGGCGCTGTTCTGCAACCTGTTCGACTCCATAGCCACCGAGTGCGGGTGCGCGATGGTCTACAGCCACCACTACTCCAAGGGCGCTGCGAGCAAGTACGGCAACGCAGCGGACCGCGCAAGCGGGTCAGGCGTGTTCAGCCGCGACCCAGACGCGATCCTCGCGATGAGCGAGCTGAGGACGGACGAGGGCAAGGTCGCGACCTATCGGACGGTCAGGGCAGGCGCCCCCGGCGTCACGCCGACGGGATGGCGCATATCCGCGACGCTGAGAGAGTTCCCGACGCCGCCAGACTTCGACATCTGGTTCGACTGGCCGCTGCACGTCCCAGACGAGGGGCGTATCCTGGCATCGACCACCGACCGCGGCGAGCAGGGAGTCGGCAGGTCACAGACGCACAAGGCCGATGCCGTCGGCGAGCTTGAGACCCAGTTCCAGATGGAGACCGACGTGCTGGGCGACAACGCCGTCACGCGCGACGACATCATGGCCGTCACCGGGTTCAGCGACTCGAAGCTGAGACATGCCGTCACGGGCAGCGACAAGCTCATGGGCGCCACGCTGATGGACCCGGAGCGCGGCAAGGTCCAAGTCGTGGCCGTCGCGGGCGCCGAGGAGATCGTGATTGGCGGGCGGCACTACGTCCCGCAGAGGACCGCTGCGGGCGGCGTCAAGAAGAACGCGGCGTGGCTCCTGAAGGGGTCCCAGACCACCCATGAGACCTGAAACCCGAAACCCCCTAATAGGGTTTGGTTTCAGCTTCAGGTCTCAACGTACAACCCCACAGACGAGCGGGACGGGAGGGGAGGGGCTTAAATGCCCCCCTCCCCATCCCTGCTCTGTCTGTCGGGTCGGGGATTGGAGGATTTTGGCTTCACGAAAACGATCCCAGCACTCAGAGGACTGGGAGCAACGCCAGCTCGTGCAGTGGGCGAGACGCTACCCATGGGGGCAGCTCCTGTTCCACATACCGAACGAGAACCACCACCACGACACCGACATAGGCGTGAGGCCGGGCGTGCCTGACCTGTTCCTGCCCGTCCCGATGGGCGGAAAGCATGGCCTGTTCGTGGAGCTGAAGCGTGCGGACGGCGGCAAGCTCAGCGAGGCGCAGAGGAGGTGGCTCGGCTGGCTCACGGAGCTCGGGTACGTCGCGGTCTGCTGCCACGGCTGGCTTGAGGCGCGCGACGCGATAGAGAGATACATGGAGGTCGAGAAGTGATTCACGACGTAACGATTCCGTTCCGCTTCGACACGTCGCCGATCGAGGCACAGATAGCCAACATCGGCGAGCAGGAGGTAGCAAAGATAGTCGATAGCGTGGTGCGCCAGGGCATTGCCGAGGCATTGCCACGTGACTACGGATACAGCCCCTATGGCACAGACCGCAGCGGGAAGCCGAAGGTCAACTGGCGCGGGTACGTTGACAAGTACATGGACAAGTGGATGGAGCGCCACGCGCAGGAGGTCGTTGACGAGGCGGCGCTGCTCATGGCGATGCGCGGCAGTCGCAAGAAGGCGTGGCGCGAGGTCTTGGAAGAGTTGAAGGAGGAGCGTGATGCCGAGTGAGCTACGACATCCGCTGGTGCGTCGAGACGGTGATGCCAGACAATGACGGCGACTGCCACGCCGTCGTGCATGTCCCAGAGTTCGACAGCCCCACCTACAACTACTCTCAGATGTTCCGTGCGTGCATGGGCTGGAACTACAAACAGGGCGAGATGGATGAGGACGGCAATTACCACGCCGCCTACTACCCGATGGCCGAGGTGGTTCCCAAGCTAGAGCACGGCCTGAAAGAGCTACGCAAGCACCCAGAGAAGTACAGGCAGTACGAGCCTGAGAACGGCTGGGGCACACTGCCCGGTGCCATCAAGTGCATCGAGAGCTGGCTACGCGAGCTTGGCAAGGACAGCTGGGATGCCGTCACGAACTACTGGCCCATAGAGGCCCTTTGGTGGAGGTGGTAGGCATGGAAAAGCCAAAGCCAGACCCCAAGAACATCCGCGACCTGCGGCTCATGTACGAGACGGCGAGCCGCGTTGACGGCATCATCGAGCACAAGAACCTGATGCCGGGGAAGATGAGCAGCCGCGACTATCACGAGGGTGACATAACGGGCATTGAACTCCGCGTTGTCCCTAGCGAGTACTACGACCTCGTCACAGTCTGCGTGCAGCGCACTCAGGTGACCAACCTGCGCGACGGCGTGTACAGCCCGAGGCGGCTCACCGACTGGTCGAAGGAGTACACCTTCCAAGAGTTCAAGGAGTCGCCCTTCTGCCAGATGTGCATCGACCAGTGGAGCGACTGCCATTGGGACACGCACCTGATGGACGAGCACGAGGTCTTTGACGATGACACGCGATGGGGCGTCTACGCCCACGTCTACGAGCATCACCGCGCGTGGCTCGACAACTGGGACAAGACGGGCCGCATCGAGGCGGTTGACTTCTCGCTTGACGAGGACGGCAACGTGGAGATGGGCCTGTCACGGAACGGCAAGCGCGAGTGCTTCTACGACGGCGACGTGTGGACGTTGCGGCAGATCGTCGACGAGCACGAGCAGATGCAGGAGCAGCTGAAGAAGCTCAAGGAGCACGGCATCGACCTCGATGACGGCACGCTGAGCATCAAGCTATGGGAGTAGCAATCAGATGCGTCCAGGGTGGGACGGAGCTCTGGAAGGGGACGGACCCCATGCCAAGGAAGAGGAAGCTCGACCACGAACAGGAGCTTGAGCTGTTCGAGATGGTCCGCAAGGGATACAGCAACAAGGACATAGCCAAGAAGTTCGGCATCGCGCAGGACACGGTGGGCACCTACTACCACCGCACGCTCAGGGAGCGCGGCAGGGAGCAGGAGCGCAGCGAGTCGAGGGAGCGGCTGGTCGCGCAGAGGAAGCTCGGACAGCGGCTCACGTTCGGCGTCGAGGAGGGCTACGTCGGCCACGCCACCGTGAACGGCGTCGAGGAGACGTGCACGCTCATGGCGAAGGACGACACCGACGCCATCGGCAAGTTCGACAAGTGGTGCGCCGACATGAGGGCCGAGCAGGAGTTCATGGGCATGGTGGAGTGCAGGGACGAGCCGCAGCCGCAGCCGTTGGAGGGCATTCGTCCGATTCAGGTGGTCGAGCTTCCCGTCGAGCGTGAGCCAGTGCCGAGCGACGAGCGGATACGCGAGGCCATCCACGAAGCACAGCAGGAGTTCGATGCCATCACGACCAAGCACATGGAGGCCACGGGCGTGCCGCTTGCGGACACCAGCGAGCCAGCGTACCTCATCTGGGCCAAGCGCCCGGAGCCGAAGTGCTACGGGTTGTTCCTCACGATGGACGCGGCGCTCGCGGAGGTGGACAGGCTCAACGAGGTCGCCAAGTTCCTTGGCAGCGATGGCGCGTTCGAGGTGGAGGAAGTCGAGTGGAAGGTGGGGCAATGAGCGTGAATCCTGACAGCATCCCGCGCTACGCGGAGCCAACGTGGGACGAACTGCGAGAGCCGGAGCCGACCGACGAGGAGTGCTACCGCGACTGCACGCACCAGGACGCATGCCGCAGGCTCTACGCGACGTTCGTTGACAACACCGAGCACGTCGGCTGGTTCGAGGACATGGTGCGCAGGCTGGGATGCAAGAACTGCGAGGAATGTGAGTAGGCATGGCGAACGCTGCCGCATTCGTCGTTGGAGTATGGGTTGGTGCCGCTGCGATCTTCGTGGCGGCACTCATCGTTCGAGGAGGTGTCCGATGGCTGAGTACGTGGTCGAGGGACCAAGCAGCCAAAACGCAGGCTGGCGAGTCCACGAGCGCATAGTGCGGTGCAGGGATTGCGAGCACTACCGCGAGCACGAGTGGATTCTGGTGACCGACGTGAGCGACGTGTGTCACTTCTTCGGCGACGGCGTGAAGGTTGAGCCAGACGGATTCTGCAAGTGGGGGAAGCGCAAGGAGGTGGGCGATGGGCAATAGCAGCTATCGCGGGTACAACGGCAGCGGCGGCAAGGGGGCCATACGCTCCATCGACCCCTACGCCCCGCGCTGGGGCAAGGCCGCACGCTCCGAGGCGCGGGCCATGCTCATGGCGGGAGCGCCGCCCGAGAAGGTGGCCGCGCACTTCGGCGTGGCTGTGCGCAAGGTCCGCAAGCTGATGGAGGTGAGCGCATGAGCGAAGAGCTAAAGCCCTGCCCCTTCTGCGGGGGTGAGGCGTTCATAAGACAGTTGTATATGCATCCGATTGTCGATGCAAAGCACTCCGAATATTGCCCGATGGCGATGCGCCCTTTGCCCTACGACACGCCAACGGTGACGCGAGCTGCCGCCATCGCCGCATGGAACAGGAGGGCAGACGCATGAGCATGATATCCGCCCAGTGCGACGAGCTGCGCGAAGTTGCGTACAAGGTGGACGAGTACCAGATGGGACGTGAGCGCGTGCCGCTAAAGACAGCCGCAATCATGCGCGAAGCCGCCGACACAATCTGGGAGCTGCGCGAGAGCGTGTACCGCGAGCGGGCCGAGGCCGACAGCCTGCGTGAGGAGCGCGACATGTACCGCGACCTTGTGGGGATGATGGACCACCCAGACCTCAACGCGCAACTCCAAGCTGAGAACGACAAGCTGCGGGAGCTGCTACGTGCGGCGTGGAGGTGCGTCCATTCTGGGCTGAGCTGTTCCGACTGCCGACTGGTAGCCGGTGGCTGCACGCTGCAATCGGCCATGCGCGAGCTGGGAATCGAGGTGGACTGATGGGCAGCTTGTCTGTGGAGGTCAGGACAGAAGTCCTTTGTGGTCGTATTTGTGACCTTGAAGCCGAAAACTCCAAGCTGCGCGAGTTGGTCAAAGACATGTGGCCTCACGTGCGTCACAGGTCGCGTATGTGCGGAGAGTGCGACCTGCCGTGCGACACGGGCGACGAGTGCCTGCTGTACGAACCGATGCGACAGCGCATGCGCGAGCTGGGAATCGAGGTGGACGATGGCTAACTGCACGACATGCCGACATAACGACAAGAAGGCGAAGTATTGTCCAGTCAAGAAAGCTCACACCGACCTCGGATACGTGCTCAATTGCATAGCGTGGGCACCTACGGACGAGGCCGAAATGAAAAGGTTTCGCGCTGAAAACGCTAAGCTGCGGGAGCTTGCGCATGACCTCCTGCAACCAATCTTGGCTGAGGGGTTCGACTGCTATGGATGCGTCTACGAGGACTGTTGCGACGGCATGCTGTACACGGACACGTGCAAGCTTTTGGACCGGGCGCACGAGCTAAGGGTGGAGGTGGATTGATGGACGAGTATGACCGCATGCAAGAGCTGCTTGTGCAGGCGTATAACACGCTGGTTGCGTGGCAGCAGGTGATAGCGAACAACGACGAGGACTATGGGAAGAGCTGCCTCGAACAGATTTGGTACCTTCGTGACGCTTTGAGCGAGCTGGGAATTGAGGTGTGATATGCCGTTATTCGTTGGGGCAAGCGAGTCGTATGACACGGATGCTTGGGAAGCTTACGACCTCAAGAAAGAGAACGCCAAATTGCGGGAGCTGCTGGCAGATGCATGGGGCTACATCAACCACCCCGCCGACCCCACATGGACGCACAAGAAGCGCAAGGAAGTCAGGGACAGCATTGGCGACAGCGCATGCGCGAGCTGGGAATCGAGGTGGACGAATGACCGACGACGACCCGCTGGACGAGCGCGAGGTGTGCGACGGGTGCTTCTTGGAGTGCCGCGCGTGGCACAGCACGCGCAGGTACCCGTGCAACGACGAGCTGAGGGCGTGGGCGCGCGAGCACCGCGACGACCCCGGCACCATTGACGAGCGAGAGAGGACGAGAGCATGAGCGAGCATGAGGGCATCACGGGCGAGCTGCGCGGTGCGATGAACGTTGACAGCGAATACACGATGGGCGGCGATGTGGTGGCGCGGACGTACCGCATGAGCCGCGACGAGTTCACAGACCTCTGCGACAACATCGACGCCGTCCACAACAACCTGGAGCGCGAGAACGAGTCGCTTCGCCGCGAGCTCGACCGCGTGACGGGCGAGATGGATGAGCACCACGCATGGGCACCCGAGTCGCACTATGTCATGTTGCCGAAGGATTCGGCGGGTGAGCCGATTCACGAGCACGACAAGGTAGACTGGCGCGACCACGCAGGCACGTGGCACGAAAACGTGACAGTGGTGGCCGTGTGCAATGACGGCTGCTATGTGATGGACGGCATTGTGTTCCTCGTGCATAAGTCTGACATTCGCCACCACCACGAGCCGACCGTCGAGGACGTGCTGATGGACCTGCTGGAGGAGTCCAGCGACCCGACGTGCGACGCGACGCCGACCGAGCTGGCCGAGAAGTACGCCGCCAAGCTTCGTCTGGCAGGTGATGCCTAGCCGCTGAACGGCATTGGATGGTCGATGTGGACTAATTGCCCACGTTGAGAGAGATAGGGGCTTCTAGGGGCCTCTGAGAGTCTGAGAGGGGCAAGCACATGGAACAGAGAGACAATGACGCGCTCTCCGTGGGCGAGGTGACCGTCACCGTGACCCCGCGACTCGACTGGTCGGGCGTGGCCGGGGAGCTGCGCGCCATCGCCGCGACGCTCGGTCGCACGCCCGCGCCACCCGAGGTCGTGAGCGACGGCGACACCGACGGGGCGACGGGATACTGCCGCTGCGGGGCGTGCGGCGAGCCGATAGACCCGTGGGACCACTTCTGCCGGCATTGTGGAGCGGGGGTGCAGCGATGAGCAACGACACGACGGCGCTCTCGGGATGCCTGATGCTCGCGGCGTCGGTGCTCGCCATCGGCGGGGCGGCGGTCATCGTCGGCATGTTCGCGGGCGCGGGTGCCGGCATCGCCGCGTTCCTGATGCTGCTGGCCGTCGGGACGGCTGCGCTCGCGCTGGCCGTGGCGGCGAGGGGAGGCGGTGACTGATGGTATGGAGCGACGCCGAGGACGACGCCGTCCGCGAGTTCTATCCCCGCCACGGCGGCAGTTGGGCGGGATGGGCCGAGGTGCTGCCCGGCCGCACCAAGGCCGCCATCCGAGTGAGGGCCGGGCGCATCGGCGTCACCACGACGGAGGCCAAGGGCGTCGCCCGCCCTCGCCGCGACCCCTACGACACCGCCGTGACGAGGGGCATGAGCGAGGGCAGGACGCCCGCGGAGATTGACGCCGAGCGCCACTGGACGCCCGGCACGGCTAAGCGCGTCCTGATGGGCATGTGGGCCAAGGGCGAGCGCGTCGCGAGGAAGGGGGCATGATGGAGACGATCACCATGACCGTCCGCCCGTTCCGTATGGGGACGGACAAGGAGGTGGCGCTGAAGCCGCTGGAGGAGGCCGCCGAGGTGTACGGCGCGTGGCAGGACGCGGACTGGTGCGGCAGCCCGTCGCCGACGTGCGGGCGCAGCGAGGTCGCGGGCGTCTGCGACGCGTACGCCGCACTCGCCGACGAGCTGGCCGACTGCGTGACCGCGTGCGTCAACCTCGCCGACCGCTACGGCATAGACCTGCAGGCCGCGCTTGACCGCGTGGAATCGCACAACCGCGAGCGGGGACGGTACTGATGCACGGCAGCGCGAGGGAGTTCTTCGAGGCGGCGAGGGAGGCGGCGCGCGACGCGCACCTCGTTGCCCGCCAGCTCGACGGCATGGAGCATCGAGCCCTCTCGCTCGGCGGCGGAGGCTTCGAGCCTCGCGTGAGGTCGACGCCCGACCCCGACCGTATAGGCGCGACCGTGGCGGCGGGCATAGACCAGGGCGAGCGCCTGCGTGCGAGGCAGGAGGAGGACTACCGCGCCATCGACGCCGCGTGCCGCGTCCTCTACGGCGCCGACAACCGCAGCGGGCTCTACGCCCTCGTCGGGTGGCCGGCGGACGCCATCTATCACCATTACTTAGCATTACGCACGTGGGAGGACACGGCTGCCTTGCTCGGCTACTCGGTGCGCCACGTGCAGACGTGCGTGCGCGCGGCCCTCGACCTGGCGGACGCCAACGGGCAGATGTGGACGGAGCTCGGCATCGGAATGGCAGAGTGAAATTCAGCATGAGACTGCGCTCCATTGCGTGGCAAAGCATGGCGCTCCTATGCTATGACTACGGTGGTAACTAACAGGCCCTCGCAGATGCGGGGGCCTTTCTCGTCAGGCGGGGGAGGGTCCTCCGGAAGACACCCACCCCATCTGGACGAAGCACCCCACCCATATTATGGGCACAACTCCACTACCCATGGTCGCCGTCGCGAGGAGCGACTCGCCCACCACGGCATCAGGCTTGGAGGTGAGCCGAGCATGGCCGTCGACCTTTGGAACACGCCGGAGGGACGGCGCGTCCGCATGCGGTGCTTCAGGCGAGACCGAGAGAGCGACGCAAGGTGCCGCTGGTGCCACGAGCGCATTGACTACTCGCTCGGCCCGTACACCCGCGGAGGCGACACGATGGCGTGGTCGCCCGAGCACGTCACGCCGCGCAAGACGTGGCCG
>JAFUBJ010000389.1 GCA_017460265.1 Atopobiaceae bacterium
CTTTCAGCGCCTGCTGTGCCTGCGCAAGGGCTTCCTCTGCCTCACTGAGGGCGGCTTCTGCGTCCGTCACCTTCTTCTCTGCGGATGGGATAGCCTCTTCCATGGCTTCTACATAGGCATCAATTCGATTCTCGTATTCGTCCAAGGTGAACGAGGGGGAGCCAGAGTTGGCAAAGGTCTGGTCGTAGGTAAACCACCCGTCCATGGTACCGCGTGTGCAGATGGCAAAGCCGGTTACGGTGAAGTCGGGGTCGATGCAGTTCAGGTAGTGGCCAACAGACACTTCGCTTAAACTGGGGTCGTCAGGGTTTGGATAGTGTTCGATGAGATACTTCTCAACTGCATCGGAGTTATTGGAATACCAGCTGACTGCTTCTGCACCGGTTGGTGCGGAGGAAGCCACGCCTTCTGTGGCGCTCGCCCATGCCTCGTCGAAATAGGCTTTTTCTTCGTTGTACCACTGGTCAAAGGGGTTGGAACCATAGTTCCAGGCAACGTTCTCTGCCACGTCGAACTGCTCCGCATGCGCCACTACGGTATCAGAATAGTTGGCGTCTGCCTGGGCGCATGCCATGAGGTAGTCGGTGACAGCAAGCTCTCCCAGGCCCAGGCCAGAGCGAATCTCGTTGAGCTTTCTCATCCAAGTGAGGGACTCCCTCATGCTTTCGAGGCTCGTTGCGTCGTCTGCATCGCCCTTCTGGGTCTTGTCGGCATAGGTGGAGTTGTTCAAGGCGTTCAGGGCGCTGGTGGCTCCGTAGTACTCAAAGAAGCCAAACGAGCCGCTTGCTTTCTGCTCTTCGAGTTCGTCAAGCTCTGCCTGGGCGTCGTCCAGATCTGACTGGGCATTTGCAAGGGCATCCTCGGCATCGGTGACGGCCTTCTCCCATTCCGAGAGGTCACCGTCTGCTATCTTCTCAAGCTCTTCGATGCGCTTCTGAGCGTCGGCAATCGCTTCTTCGTTCTCGTCGTACGCCTTTTTCGCTGTTTCAAGCTGGTCTGCGGCACCATCTGCCTGCGCCTGGGCTTGCTCAAGCTCTTCCTGGCGTTGCGACACCGAGCCCTGCGCCTCGGCGATCGTGTCTTCGTGGCTGGCAATCTGCTCCTTGAGGGACTCGATTGTCTCGTTTGACTCATCGACCTTTGTCTGCGCCGCTTCTTGTGCCGCTTGCTCTTCTGCAAGGGCAGCAAGCTGGTCAGCAATCCAGGTGCTCGACGCAGGGGCCAGTGCCTCGCCCTGCGTGTCGTATGACATCCGCGCTAGCGCGCTTATGGGGAAGGACTGGAAGACAAGTGAGGCGGAAAGCGCAAGGGAAAGTACCTTTCCAACAGGCTGATGGACAAATCTCATTTGTGGCACCTTTCAGATAGCTTTTGTCCCGAACCTATGGTGCCACAACGGCCCGCCTATGGTGCCGTGCAGGTCGCAAAAAAGATGCTCTTTTTAACGATGAATTTGCGTTTGCGTGCTGGGAATCTATCCGACCGTGATCATGAGGAGCGTCACGGGCTGACCGCTCTCATCAAGATCTGCCAGGGTGTCGATTCTCCATTCGACGCTTGACCCGTTTGCATCGCAATGACCTGCAAGTCCGATGCCGAGTCCGCCGTGGTCGAGCTTCTCTTCTGCCTCGGGAAGACCGGCCTGAGTGCGCGCGTTCTCGACCGCAGCCTCCTGGTCCTGTTCATCAGTGGTCCAGCTGAGATCAATCTCGCGTGTGTTTGAAGTATCGTTCCATGCCTGGTCAAACTCGTCGGGAGACGAAAACTCTCCCGTGCCCGTCGCGCTCACCGTGATTTCGCAGGTGCGCTCTTCCCCGTTGACGGGCAGCGTTCCCGTGGCCTTAAGCTCGAGGATTCGCTTGTCTTCCTCCGTGGGGAAAGTGTCGTAGTTTGTCCCATAGCCCACCTGGACCGCGCTAGCACCAAACGCCTCGGTGAGCGAGTTGCGCACCGTGGTGGCGTCGGAACTCATGAGCTGAGCCACCTGGATGGGGGATGGCGTTCCCGTTGCTGTGGCAGCTGCTCCCTCGTCGCCTGCTTTATCGGTCACGGTGGGAACGGTGGGGCTTTCAGGTGTCGCGGGCTTGTGCGAACACCCGACAAGGAGCAGCGCCGAAAGGAGGGTGGCAACAAGGATTCGTTTGCTATTCATGCGATTTCCTCTCTTTATGCCTTTGACTCAGAAGGGAGTATCCCTTTTGAGTCAGCGCCTGATCTTGCAGACGTCCTCGAGGGCGCGGCGGTCGACCTTGCCGTTCTTGGTGAGGGGCATGGAGTCGATCTGGTGGATGCGGTTGGGCACCATGTACTGCGGCAGCGTCTCCTTGAGCTGCGTCGAGAGGTCTGTCTTGTCCAGGGGTCCCACATACACAAGGTGCAAGCGCTTGCGCTGGCTATCGTAGAGGCAGCATGCCCGCTCGACGCCGTCTACCGCCTGCGCGGCCGCCTCGAGCACCTGGCCGATCGTCGCGCGCACGTCCGAATGGTGGCGTTGGTAGATGGACCACAGAACGTTGTCCTCTTTGTCGAGGATCGCGAGCTTGACCGTGGTGGATCCCACGTCGATGCCCGCGCGCAAC
>JAFUBJ010000390.1 GCA_017460265.1 Atopobiaceae bacterium
AGACACGGTCAGAAGGACCGTCGAAAGCCTAGAGGGAGGACCTGACCTGACTGAGGACGAACGCTTTGAGGGGCTCAAGCAAGAGACGATTGCCAACAACGAGCGCACTTATGGGACGGAGGGTCGAAAGCGCTTTGGCGACAAGGTCGTCGACGAGGCAAACGCAAAGCTCATGCGTATGGGCAAAGGCGAATGGACGGACATCATGGAGCTGTAAGAGGCCATCAAGAAACAGCTGGTCGTTGCCATGCAGACAAACGAAGCATCAAGCCCTGAGGCTGCCGAGCTCGTGCGCATGCACGCACGTTGGCTGCAGGCGCATTGGCCCGACGGGGCGTACTCTCCCGAGGCGCACCGAGGCATGGCGGACGGATACCTTGCTGACCAGCGCTTTATTGCCTACTACGACGAAGCGTGTGGAGAGGGCGCCACGCAGTTCTTGCACGACGCTATCTACGCCTGCGCCTAACACACGAGGCGCACCGGAAGGGCGACACCCTTTTGGTACGCCAACTAGATGTCCAGCCCTGCAGCGGCAAGCGCCTCGTGGAAGCTTGCCGCCGTCCGGTTAGCAACCAGCTCCTCGGGAAAGTCCAGCTCGTCAAGAAGTGCGATGGCCTTATCGAAGCGGCCGATCTTGTACGCAATGTGCGTGTCGGAGTTCACCACCACCGGACATTCCAGATTGCGACAGCGCTCGACCACATGACGCAGACGCCTTGCCGGCTCGGTCCGCGCCAGGCTTGCCTCGTTGATCTCAATCAGGCGGTTGCGGTCACGCACAGCGCTCACCACGGTGTCCACGTCAAACTCGTACTCGGTGCGATCCACATGCCCCAGCGTCAGCACCTTTGGGTCGTCCAGCACGCGTAGATACATCTCGGTGACCTGTGCGCTCGACGCACCGCGCAAGAAGTCCTGGCCATGCACGCTCGCAACCACGTAGTCGCATTCCTTCAGCACGTCGGCAAGCAGCGTCGTGGGATTGCTGCGCAGGTCTCCCGCAATCCCGCGGTCAACTGTCACGTCGTGCCCAAAGAGATGCCCCTCAAGGTCCACGATATCCGCTTCGCAGCCACGCAGCACCTCGACCCCATGCCAAGTGCGCGGCCAGTCATGGAGGTTGAGGAAGAACTGGTAGTCACGTAGGTCCGGGCCACCCGGACGGTCGGGAAAGAGCATCGCGGAGTAGTGGTCGGTAGCGGCATAGAGCTCGAGCCCCGCGTCCACTGCCGCCTGCACGCACTCCTCGATAGTCGAATAGGCATGTCGCGAGAAGATCGTATGGGTATGGGTATCACAGAGTATGCGCATGGTCGTGCCTTAGGACCTTGTCTTTCCTTATCGCGTGCGAGCCTTGTCGCGCGCCATAAGGCCTCCTGCCAGCATCGTCAGCCCTGCCGACGCCAAGGCGACCTGCCATGCCCCAGAAGCCTCATCCCCCGTCTGGGGAAGTTTCCGACCGCGCTTGTCGGGCGTTACGGCATGGCTATCATCCTGCACCGTAAAGTCAGCCGTTGCCCGCCCATCGTCAAACTGAGCTGTCAAGCTGTGCTTGCCCACCGAGAGCGACTCGAGATAGGCAGGCTTAATCGAGATGATAGCGCTTCCCTCCTCGGCAACAAACACCTCTGGAGAAACTGCTGCCCCATCAATCTCAATTCCGACGAAACGCCTGAATGTCTCTTCGTCGTTTGCCGAACGTTTGACGACGAACTTCGCCGGAACGCCCGACCCCTTTGCCCACGTCTGGCCGGCGCCCTCAACGACTGCATACGTCGCAGACTCCGGCTCGCCCTCTGTCACCTCGAACTTATTGGACAGTACTCGAAGGAAAGGACCCTCCTCTTCATAGCCAACCTCGCTGGGATCGTCACCATTCAGCGTGATGCTTCCCACATAGTCGTATACACTCTCGTCTTCCGCCTCCAGGGCAAACACGCTGTTTTCTGGGTCGACAAGCGAGACGTAGCATTCAAACACGTAGGTACCGGGCGTCTCGAAGGTTTCGACGTTATCCCAATCAGCGTCTATGCAGTAATACGAAGACAGGTAGTAGGGAGACCCTTCGGGTATGACGGGCTCTGCCAGTTGTTCTCCGACCTTGGGGATGGCGAAGGTTATCTGTATGTCGTCGACGACGCGCAACCACTTGGCATGTACCGTCAGGTCTTGCAGGGCAACAATCCCATCCCACGAGGCACCATCGTCACTGCGCCAGCCGCCGACCTTCCACGTGACGCCATCTTCTGTGACGGTGTTCACGAATTCCGGACCGTCCACGTATCTGAGCGAAGTGCCCTTGGCCACGCTCATCGCCTTTGGCGCCTCGCCATGACCAGCCGTGTCAAACGACACGGTCACGTCCTCGGGACTTCCGATGGTAAATGCCCATGTACCTCGGATGACGCTGGCGCCTCCAGAAGAGAAAACGTCCAGATTACCCACAGGGCCGGCACCATTGATGGTGACCTGAATGTCCTCAGGTGCCACATGTCCCACGGCTCGCAAGGTGACATCCAGATAATGGACGGAATCATTCGCGAGCGGACCTTCCTCACCCTGCCAAACTGTCCCCGCAGTCAGCCACGAGTTGCCAAGCAAGGTCACGAAGTCGCTCACGTCGCCCGGTGCCTTGTCGGAGGGGTCTCCCGCCGCGGGCACCTCGATGGAAATGTCCACGTCGTCCATGGGAACCTGAGGCGCCATGGCCCTGAGCCTGGCGATAAGCATGTCAAAGTGGTGCGAGTACACGAAGGATGACGCATTCAAGGCAGTGCCGATGAGAGGCGACAGGTATCCCATCAAGTCCGCGTTGGCATCGCCCGTGCACACATATCCCGTGTCGTATGCAAAGTGGGCTATGAGCCTAAGCAGCGCGTAGAATTCCACGTCGGTCATGCTCACGTCTCCCTTTGGAGACAGATCCACCACGAGGCCGCGCAACGCCTTGGCCGCCTCCCAGTAATACGGCATCAGCTCGTCATCCGACAGCTCCCCAGCTTCCTCCTTAACCAACGCGTCGCCAAGTGCGACAAGGGGTGGAGCAATCTCGCCAATTCGATCGATCGCCGCATCCGGGGACAGCCCCTCAATGTCACCACCAAAGAGCATCCCCATCAAGCTCACGATCGTATCCTGATAGGAATAGGTGACGTCAACCTCCTCGCCAGCAGCATCAAGGAAGGCGTCTGAACGTTTTCTCGAATAGTCTGCCCTCGTAGGAACCTGCGCTTCAAGCGCAGCCAGGATGGACGCCTCCATCCCCTCGCTATTTGGGACATCGATTCCGGCTGCCTTGCTTCCGATGTTGTCGAGCTCGGAAGGCAGCATCGCATCGGTCTGCTCGGTCTTCAGCTCGTGCGTCACGCCATAGACCGTCATTCCCCACAAGGGGACCCTCGTGACGATGTCATCGCTGCAGCGGTAATTGTGGATGTACGCGTACGAGCCAGCGTCTGCGATGGCATCGGCATCGACCGTCGACGGAGACTCGAACGTGTAGGCGTAGATTCCCTCATTCGTAGATCCGAGCAGGGCGGGAAGTCTTGCCGCGATGAGGTTCACAAGGGCGCCACCCCTGCTCTGACCAACGATCCAATACTTCACCTTTCCCGTACCACCAAGGGCCGCGATATCGCCGACGACCTTGTCAGCGGCACGGGAGAAGGCAAGGTGCTCACCAGACAGGACTCCCGCCGACTCATCGTTGACGGTAAAGTTCTGCCTCCAACCCTTGAGCTTGATCTGATCGTCAAACGAGTAGCTCTGGATGGCCACGGCCACGAGCGTGTATGAGTCCGGCCCGTCGTCGATCGTCTTCGTTGCCCACGTGTAGGTGCAGTCATCCGGGTCCGCACTGCCAAAGCGCTCAAACCCGACCTGCTCGAAGCCTAGGTCTTTGAGGAAGGCTGCGCCATATCCGTCAGGACCCTCCTCCACAGCCGCAGCCGTCAGTTGCATCGAGGCCAGGGCCAGGGAATCATTGCGATCCTCAGGCGCCTCGAAGAACCAGGAGTCCGACCAGGCAAAGCTGTCAGAGAGCATTTCGCCCAGCGTATAGGTCGAGTATTCCTCGAGCGAGCCAAAGCGATACGTCGCGTCACCCTCCGCAAGGGCAGACGTCAGCGGGAAAGAAAGCGCCAGCAGCGCTGTCAGCAAGACGGAAAGCAGTTGCCTCGCGGGACGTAGGCTCAAGCAGGAGGTCTCGTGTCTCATGTGCCGCTCCGTTTCTCGCTTTGATTCATGAGGTAGCGCACCGCGGCGCAAGGCCGCCTATCAGAGTCTCACTATCGATACTGTGCGGCAAGCTTCTCCCAGGCAGGCATGGAGTTCACGATGGTCTCGTAGTCCACGCAGTAGCCAATGCGCACCCAGCCCGGGCAGCCAAAGCTGTCACTCGGCACGGGCAGCAGGTCGAGCGCCTTTGCCTTCTCAAAGAACGCCTCGGCGTCGGGCTCAAGTGCCTTGACCCACAGGTAGAAGGCGCCGTCAGGCTCAACGTACTCATAGCCCAGGCGAGTGAGGCCAGCCGTGAGCGCCTCGCGGTTGCGCGCGTAGGCGTCCACGTCGCTTGGAATGTCGACGCAATCCATAAGGACGCGCTGGAAGATGGCAGGCGCACAAACAAAGCCCAGCTTGCGGCCAGCACCGGCAACGGCAAGGACGAGCCGGTCGTGCTCGGGGTTGGTGGGCGGCACCAGCACCCAGCCAATGCGCTCACCCGGAAGCGACAGGCTCTTGGAATAGCTGTAGCACACGATGGTGCGGTCATAGATCGCGGGGTTCCAGGGCACCTCCGCGCCGTAGGTAATCTCGCGATAGGGCTCGTCAGAGACGAGGTAGATGTCCGTACCCAGCGCCTCTTCGCGCTCGCGCAGCACGTTCGCAAGCTCGTTGAGCGTCTTGCGGGTATAGACGGCGCCCACTGGGTTGTTGGGGCTGTTGATGACAATGGCCTTGGTGTGCGGCGTAATGGCAGCGCGCACCGCCTCGGCATCTACCTGGAAGGTTTGCTGGTCTGCCAGCACCTTGATGCACGTTGCCCCCGCAGTCTCGATCCACACGCGGTACTCCGGGAAGTACGGGGCGATGACAATGACCTCGTCGCCTGCATTGACCAATGCGTGGAACGTGATGGAAAGCGAGGCGGCCGCGCCGCAAGTGAGGTAGATGTCGTCAGCAGACGCCACGGGAGCATCCCCGCACTCGGCCTGGAAGCGACGCGTGAGCGAATGCGCCACTGCCTCACGGGCGGGTGCCATACCGTTTGCCGGCGTGTAGCCATGAAGCTGCACGGGAGGCAGCTCAAGAGAGCGGGCCAAAGACGCGCGCACCTCGTCTGGCGCAGGACTGGAGGGGTTGCCCAGCGAGAAGTCAAACACGTTCTCTGCGCCGATCTCGGCCTTGCGGGCCATGCCATAGGCAAAGATCTCGCGGATTGACGACTTGGACGCACCGTATGCGTAGCTCTTCTCGTTGATGGCCATGTTGGCTCCTCCTGTCACATGTAAGGCGCATTATCTTGTGCCAAGGCACGCGTGCCGTTAATACCAATTTGCTGGCGTCTAGAGTCCTTCGGGCCGAGGTGGTATCTCTTGCTCTTGCGGAGCGGACGTGCCAACTGAGGGAGCTGCGGATGCGAGCTCAGCCTTCTCTGCCGCTACGGCAGCCTCGGCAGCAGCGCGCGCCTCCTCAAGGAGCGCCTGCTCGTTGAGGGCACGGGACCGATCGTCCACGGCCTCCTCGGGATGCTCGGCCAGGTACTCATCCCACTTGTCGTCGAGCAGTGCCACGACGGCGTCGCCCTCGACGGTCTCGCGCGCGAGCAGCACGCTTGCCATGATCTGCATCTGCTCTCGACGAGCCTCGAGCACCTCGCGTGCGCGAGCGTGCGCCTCGCGCATGATGCGCTCGACCTCGTCGTCAATGCGCTTGGACGTCTCGGCGGAATAATCCTGGTGGCTCGCGTAGTCACGGCCAAGGAAGACCTCGTGATTTGCCTCGCCAAAGACCTGCGTGCCCAGCTCCTCGCTCATGCCGTACCTCGTGACCATCTCGCGGGCGAGCTTGGTCGCGCGCTCGAGGTCGTTGGAGGCTCCCGTGGTGATGTCGTCACAGAAGAGTTCCTCTGCGGTACGGCCACCCAAGAGCACCGCAATCTGGTCGAGCATGCCGTCGCGCGTCTCGAGGAAGTGGTCCTCCTCGGGCACCTGCATGGTGTAGCCCAGCGCCTGGCCACGCGCGATGATGCTGATCTTGTGCACTGGGTCGGAGTTCTCGAGCACATGGCCCACCAGGGCGTGACCGCTCTCGTGGAAGGCGATGGTGGTGCGCTCCTTCTCGGTGATAACGCGGCTCTTGCGCTCGGGACCTGCCATCACGCGCTCCATGGCCTCCTCGACCTCGCCCATCGAGATGGTGGTCTTACGCCTGCGAGCAGCAAGAAGGGCAGCCTCGTTCATGAGGTTGGCCAGGTCGGCGCCAGAAAAACCCGGCGTAAGGTTGGCGACGCGCTTGTAGTCAACCGAGCCGTCGATGGGCTTGCCCACGCCGTGCACGCGCAGGATCTGCTCGCGGCCCTTCACGTCGGGACGGTCAACCGTGACGCGACGGTCAAAGCGGCCCGGGCGCAGCAGCGCCGGGTCCAGAATGTCGGGACGGTTGGTGGCCGCACTGAGCATGACCGTCTGGTGGTCCTCAAAGCCATCCATCTCGACCAGCAGCTGGTTGAGGGTCTGCTCGCGCTCGTCATGACCGCCGCCCAGGCCGGCTCCGCGCTGGCGGCCGACCGCGTCAATCTCGTCGATGAACACGATACAGGGGGCCTCCTCCTTGGCCTGCTTGAAGAGGTCGCGGACGCGGCTCGCGCCGACACCCACGAACCTCTCCACAAAGTCAGACCCGGAAATGGAGAAGAACGGCACGTTGGCCTCTCCCGCGACGGCCTTGGCAAGAAGCGTCTTGCCCGTTCCCGGAGGGCCCACCAGAAGGACGCCGCGCGGAATCTTGGCGCCCATCTTCTGGTAGCGCTCGGGCTCCATCAGGAAGTCCTTGATCTCCTGCAGCTCCTCGACCGCCTCGTCAATGCCCGCGACGTCCGAGAACCTGCGCTTGGGGCGCGTCTCCTCGGTGGTGCGGGCGCCTTCCGCGCGGCCAAAGCTCATGGCTCGGCCGTTTTGCCCCTGAATTTGGTTCATGAAGTACATGAGCGCAAGCACCACAATGATGGTTGGCAGGATGGTTGCGATGAGCGTCTCCCAGATTTCTGAGTTGGACGTATCGACCTTGAAGACCGTCTTGGGGTGGGACGACATAAGCTCCTGAAGACTGTCGGTGCCCACATAGCTACTGGTAAAGAGACGCGCCTTGTTGGTCTCGCCAACGTCTTTCTTGTCGATCCAGTAGGTGCCCTGAAGCGAGCCGTCAGAGACCTTGTACGTCACCTCTTTGACGCGGTCATCCTTGACGGCGGCCACAAAGTCGCTGGTGGGAATGGGATCGAGGGAACGATGGCTCATGCCTCCGGCAACGCCGTGGATGACATAGATCGTAAAGAAGAGCACGAGCGCTGCCGTTATCAGCGCCTGGATGCGGCTCGGACGCCCGGGAAGGTTGGGAAACTCCGGGCCGCCGCCCCTCTTGTCTTCGTTGTCGTTTGGTTGGTTGGTATCTGACACGTGATGGCTCCTTGCCTGCCGACGCCTGCGTAGGCGTGGCTACTTGGTATACACCTCGGGCTTGAGAATGCCCACATAGGGAAGGTTGCGATAGCGCTCGGCGTAGTCCAGGCCATAGCCGACGATGAACTCGTCGGGGACGTGCGTGCCCACATAGTTGGGACGCACGGCGGGAACATGCCCGGGAACGTCTTTCACCGCAAACGCGCAGATGCTGATGGACGCGCACCCGCGATTGCTCAGGAGGTTCATGAGGTACGAGAGCGTAAGGCCAGAGTCGAGAATGTCCTCGGCAATAACGATGTGGCGCCCCTCGACGTTGGTGTCGAGGTCCTTGACGATGCGAACTACGCCCGAGCTCTTGACGCCCGACCCATAGCTCGAAACCGCCATGAAGTCCACCGCGCAGGGCACGGTGATGGCGCGCACGAGGTCTGCCGTAAAGACAAAGGCGCCGCGGAGCACGGTGACGATCAGCGGGTTCTTGTCCGCATAGTCACGAGAGATTTCCTCTCCAAGGCGACTGACGATCTGCTTGATATCCTCTTCGCTGAGCAAGATGCTCTGAATGTCCTGATGCATCTTTTTGTAGGTTCCCTTCACTCTCTTCGCAGCTAAGACATTGGTGCTACGACGTCACAAAAGATAATTCTAGCAGCAGCCTGGACGATGGCAGGCAACGGACGCGCTCATCTGGACGAATCCCGGCCACCCACACGACACGGCCACGTGGAGACGACCTCACCACGGGCACGTGGGCGCGATCGGCTGCCGGTACCTTTGCCTCGTTGAGGAGGTCCGAAAGCTTCTTGGATTGTCCGTGCATGCCCAGAGGGCACATGACGTCACCGGGAGCTGCCGCGTCAACCCACAGCAACCCTCCCAGCGACGCATCGATACCGCAAGCCGACGCATCCAGAAGGACCGACGAGCCCTCCCACTCTTTGGAATGAGCCTTGGCAAGGTCCTCGGCGCGTGACGCGGCAGGCACCTCTACCAGGCGCGCAGTGAGCGTCCGCCCATCGGGGAGCTCGAGCTTGCCAGGAGAGGACGCGTGGTCTGCCATGCCGGGAACCTCAAGCCAGCCCTCGCCGGCAGCCATTGACGAGGACGCAGCGCGGACGAACAGCAGCCCATATTCCACACGGGCGTCCACTCCCATGGGCAGGGTCTGCGAACCGTGGCCGGCCGCCACGAGCGCAAGCACCGAGGCAATGTGTCGCGCCTCGAGCCGAGCTGAGGGACAGATGCCGAGCAACGCCGACCTGACGACACGACGCGCTATGGCAACCTCGGTGGCTCCCAGGCGGTCGGCATCAAGCGCGACCATGTTGTCTGCCTGCCGACGCAGCAGGTCACGGTATGCGCGAGCGGCCACCTGCGTCATGTAGGCATCCTCATCCGAAAGGATGTCGCAAGTGGCGGCAAGGCTTGCCGTCACGCGCGGGTTGCGGAGCTCCACGACGGGCATCACCTCGTGGCGCACATAGGCCCGCAGGTAGCGCGTGTCATTGTTGGTCTCATCCTCACGCCAGACGATGCCGCGCATGCGCAACAGGTCGCAGAGCTCGTCGTGAGTGCGGTCGAGCAGCGGGCGCACGATGCGGTTGCGCCTGCGGGGAATGGACGACAGCCCGGCCGGGCCCGTGCCCCTGATGGCGTTCATGAAGAAGGTCTCGGCGCGATCGTTGGCCGTATGCGCCGTGCAGATGCGTGCCGCAGACCGCGGCGTGCCAAACTCCTCTGACAGCTCGTTTGCCAGCTTGGCCGCAGCGGAGTAGCGTGCCTCGCGCCCAAGGTTTTCCACGTTTGCATCGGCGGAGCCGCCGGCCTCGTGAGCCTTTGCGGCAAGCGCCGTCACATCCACCCTGCGCACGGTGCAAGGGATGCCGTAGCGTGCGGAAAGTTCGCGGACAAACTCCTCGTCTTCCTCCGCATCAATGCCTCTGAGCTGGTGATTGATGTGCAGCACGTGCAGACGCTCGCGCGCGATGTGCGCCTGTCCGCGGCCATCGTCAATGTCGAGGCGCGACGTTGCCGCAAGCACGAGCAGCGCCGTCGAGTCGGCGCCTCCCGAGACCATGAGGACGACGGGGGCGCGCAGCTCGTCGTCCACCTGCGACGACGGTCGGTCAAAGCGGTTCTCTCCCGCGGCATATCTTCTAAGGACGTTAGGCATGGAGCTCCTTTCGCAGGTAGTAGTGTACGACAAAGCGCTCGCCCACGTGATGCGCTACCCTTGTTGAGTCACTTCCCCTTAAGAAAGGGCCAAGGATGCAGTCGCTCATCCACCTTCACATACTAGCCAGCGGGTCCAAGGGCAACGCAACGCTCGTCGAGGCGCCGGAAGGCCTTGTCCTCATTGACTGCGGCATCACGCGCAAGCAGCTTCTTCTGCGCGCCGACGAGCTTGGAGTGGACACCAGCCTCATACGCGCCGTCATCATCACGCATGAGCACAGCGACCACGTGAACGGCCTCCGCGTCTTCTCTAAGCGCTTTGACGGGCCCATCTTTGCCACCAAAGGAACCGCCGAGGCACGAAACGGCGTGTGCGAAAAGCCCTTCTCCATCGTAGGGCACCAAGACGAGTTTGAGGTCGCGGGCATGCGGGTAAGGACCTTCCCCAGGGCACATGATGTGAGTGACCCCGTTGGCCTGCAGTTTTCTATCCGTGGAAGCAGCAGCGACCCTCAAGAGTGCATCGGGTGGTGCACCGACACCGGCTTTCTTACCGATCAGGCGCTCGAAGAGCTGCATGGGTGCAGAATCTTGGGAATTGAGGCAAACCACGATGTTCGAATGCTGCGAGACGGTCCCTATCCTTCTTATCTCAAGGCCCGCGTGGGAGGCAAGTATGGCCACCTCTCAAACGACCAATGCGCCGAGGCGCTGCCCGCGCTCGTGACCTCCGAGACCGACACTATCGTGGCGCTGCACATCTCCGAGAAGAACAACCTGCCTTCGCTCGCCAAGGCGGCGATCGTGGGCGCTGTGGGAGATGGTCCTCGGGTGCTCGTTGCGGGGCAGAATCGCCCAATTACCGTTTTGTAATCGTCCTTTGGAGGTGTTTCTGAAAAGCTATCCTGCGCTTTTGTAAAACTAAGCCCTCCAAAGGACGGTTGGTTTTTTACAAAAGAGGCTCCCCGCCGGAACAATCCCGACGGGGAGCCTTTTTAGTGTCTGTCAGCTGACCTTAGTCGATGGAAACCTTGGTGACGTTGACCTTCTCCTCCTGCTTGGGAACGGTGATCGTCAGGACGCCACCGTCAAGCTTGGCGGTAAGGCCTGCCGTGGCGGCATCCTTCAGGTACACGCCACGCGAGGCACTCCACTCGTGCGTCTCCTTGTGCAGGAAGTTCTTGGCCTTGTGCTCCTCGGTCTCGCGCTTGTCCACCGAGATGGACAGACGTCCCTCGTTGAGCTCCACGTCGATCTCGTCCTTGTTGACGCCCGGCAGCTCGGCGGTCACCACGTAGGAGGTGCCCGCGTCCTCGACATCCATCTTGAACGCGCCATCAGAGGCCGCGCTCACGAGCGGGGAGGAGAGCAGCTCGTCAAACATATCGAACGGGAATGCCCTGCGAAGTGCGCGATCGTAGTTGCTGTAGGGAATGAGGCTTGCCATAGTGCATGCTCCTTAGGTTGTGGGCGCCCCGTTATGTGCGCCCCCGGGTTACACACTCATTCTTCCCGGCATCGGATGGTTTTATACAAGAAGACACACTTTTTTTGAGCTTCATAGACTCATCAAATCTAAGCGTTTTTGACTTAGATTCTGGTAGATAATAGCTACCGAATTGCTTCGATTTTGTCTCATTATGCGAATGGTTAGCGCAGTGGCCCGCAGTGCTCTATCATGGTGCATATCTCCGAACCTACCGCGCCCTCGGAGGTGCCGATGGACGAGAACGAGATCATTGACGACGCCGCCCCTGCAAAAGGCCGCACGTCGAGCATGCATATTCCAGAGATTGACGTCAGCGAGGCTCCCGAGCCCGCAGGTGTCGACCCCTCACTGATACCCGAGATTGACGACGCCCCACAGAGCGAGGTTCCCGATGAGGAGCCCGCTGCGGAGGCAACTCCCCGCACGACCTACGTGCGTCGTCGCGCACCTCGTAGGACCCAAGAAGCCATTGACGACCTGGCAGAAGACGATAGCCCCATCGAGTACGCACACGAGTCGAACATTGCCGTAGGCGGCATGATTGCCGACCGCAAGTACCGTCGCGCCCGCTCGGACATCTCTCAAATCCAGAAGAACAACCGCTACGGCCAGTACCTTGAGATTCCCAAGGGGCGCCGATCCATCTTTGCCAAGCGCGAGCGCTCTCGCAGACGCAAGTCTGCCCTTGCCGCCATCGTGGTGGTAGGAATCCTTGCCATCGTGGCGTACATCGTATGGCAGATCATGCTCAGGATTTCGTTCTAACAAAGCCAACGAAACCAAAGGGGCGATACCCTTGCAGGTCGCTTTCGCGACTGCAAGGGTATCGCCCCTTTGGTTTCGTTTTATGCATCTAGCCCCAGGGGTCACGCTCAAACAGCGGCTCCCTCTCAGGAGGACGGTCGGAGAACGGATCGTACCCGTCATCATCCTCGTTTTCGGCCCTCAGGTACGGCGAGGGCTTGGCAGACGCGCCCTTTGCCTCCTGCTTCTTGGGCCTCTTCTTGTCGGGCTGTTCGCTCATGAGCTCCTCCTTGGGCTAGCGCTCGCCGTAAACGTCGGCGCAGGCCACACAGTCGCAGATGGCGCCGCCATAGGGAGCCCAGTCGTAGTTTTGCTGATAGTACGAAACCGGCGCGCATGTCACCACGGCGCGAGTGCCGCCGCCCTCCTCGTTGATGACTAGGACCGTCCAGGCGTTCCCGTTGACCTCGCCATAGGTGCAACGGAACTTTGCGTTGTTCTTTGCCAGGTCGCTCGGCCCCGTCACATCCACGTTGGTGCAGATGTCGGTGATGTTTGACAGCCCGCAACGGCTCATGAGGTCGCGCGTAACGGCGTCTCTGCCCTGCTCGGTCGCTTCAAAGGCGCTCATCGAGGCGGGGACCTCCCAACGGACGCCCACAAACCGATGGTTGTTTGTCAGGACGTCCTCGCCTGTATTTCTCTCGTCATCATGGATGTATATGTGCGAATACGGACGGTTGCAGAAGCACAGGTTGCCATAGGTGTCAGAGTAGTACACAGCTTCTGCCTCGTCGTCTGTCGAGAGGAACGACGTGCGGAGGCTAAAGCCCTTTCCGGTGACATAGCGCGCGATGCTCGGCGACTGCTTGCCGAAGTATTCGAGCACGTGAAGCGGGTCGGTTGGCATTGGCTCGATGACGAAGAGGCGCACCGTGGAATTTGGATCGGCCTTCTCGCCCGCTGCGGGCTCGGTCTTGGTCACCGTGTTTGCCTTGCCGTCGCCCTCTGTATAGGTTATCTCGGCCACAAAGCCGGCGGCCTCGACGGCAGCCTGCGCCTCGACCTTCTCCTTGCCCACCACGTCAGGCACCTCGGCCTTTGATGCCACGGTCAGAGTGACTGTCTGATACGAAGAGAATGCCTCGCCCACACCGGGATCGACGGCGATAACCGTACCTTCCGGCTCGCCTGAGGCACGCGTCTCGATCGTTATCGTCTGAGCGCCCGCTTTGCTCAGCAGGTCTTGCGCCTCCGCTTGCGGAAGGCCCATCACGTCGGGCATGGTGCGGCTTACGGCGACCACGATGGTCACTACCGAGCCCTCTTCTATGCGCCTGCCGCTTTCGGGCTCCTGCTCGAGCACGAAGCCGATTCCATCGTCTGCGATGCGCGTCTTGACCTCGGGGGTAAAGCCCTCTTCTTCAAGCATGGTGCGGGCGCGTATCTCCGAGATGCCCTTTACGTTGGGGACGCTCTTGCCGCCCCACGCCTCGAGGCCATAGGTGGCCGCCGCAAAGATGCCAACAGCCATGATGCCTACCAGGAAGAACGCAAGAAGCGGACGCCACCTGCTGCGGCTGCGGCCCTCGCCCGGAACGCGGTAGCCGCTGCCGTCCTCGTCGGATATGTGGGGAATGGGGATCTCTCGCTCTTTGCGAGGATCTTGATAGGCGTGGTCAAGACGGCTGAAGTCCTGCCCGTACTGCCCCGTGACACCGGCGCCATGCTCTTCGTCGTAGCTTGGCGACGGAAGAGGATAAAGAAGAGTCTCGTCAACGGGCGGCGTTGTCACAACGGTGTCGCCCGTCACCACGCTTACCAGGATGGTCTCGTCATCATGTGATTGCCCTGCGGCAGTGCCTGCCTGGGCGTTGTTTGTGGTGCTATCGAGAGAAGAATCGTTGCTGGGGGCCATAAGCTGCCCTCTTTCGCGTTTCAGGTGTGTTTAGGGCAACTGCCATTCTATCACGGGCCATGCATCAGCGGCATGGGGCCTTCTGAAAGGGCAAATTCCCATGGCGAGGCCCCAATTTCCATAACAACGCCCACAGCGAGACCTCGATGATAG
This sequence comes from Atopobiaceae bacterium, assembly GCA_017460265.1. Classification (GTDB taxonomy): domain Bacteria; phylum Actinomycetota; class Coriobacteriia; order Coriobacteriales; family Atopobiaceae; genus UBA1367. The sequence goes on from JAFUBJ010000390.1 coordinate 14,165, forward strand.
A
>JAFUBJ010000391.1 GCA_017460265.1 Atopobiaceae bacterium
CGCAGGCCTTCTTCAGCTTCTTGGGCTCGTCTGTCGTGCAGGCGGGCTTGTGCGCGTCAGCGGGCGGCGTCACGCACAGCTCTCCCTCCCTAAGCAGCACCCACGTAATGCGAGACGGGTCCTCGGGGTCGCCATAGAGGCCAAAGTCGTCCGCAGAAGCATATGCCTGCAGCTCGGGGCACTCCCCCACCGGGGCCACGCCAATAAGCTCCTCGCCCGAGATGACGTAATGGACGTCAAGGTAGCTGCAATGCGCCTCGAAGGACTTCTCTGCGGGAAGCGCCGTGGTCACCTCCATGACGTTGGCAAAGATCTCGTCACCCTCTATGTCATGGCGGCCAGGCTCGAGGGCAGCCATGTCAGTCTGTGAGATCCATTCGAGCGCGCGGGCCAGCCTTTCGGCACCGGCAGCGTTCAACTGGGCATCTTCGAGCTTTGCAGCAATCATCGCAATCGTCCTTTCATCCATTCGCGCCAAGCGCTACGCACAAGCATATGCATATAAGCTTAGCATCCGACCCGCATGCGCAGAGGGACCGTCCCTGTTTCTGGGCACCATTCTGCGTCGGCCTACTTCGACCTCGGCCATTCTTCGGCATGCTATTCGTCTTCGTGCAACAAAGTAGCCTTTAGTGTTCGGGAACGGCACGCTATTTGGCTTTCTGCAACGCCCTTTCCAGCCTCATGCCAGCTGGATTGCAAAAAAGCGTTGCAGAAAGAAAAATAGCGTGCCGAAACTGCCACGGGCAAGGGCTCTTGTTGCACGAAGCCGAATAGCGTGCCGAAAAACAAGATAGCGGCGGCCATCACCCAAGCAGGCTGCACCGAATCGGCGCCCTTGGCAAGAAAGAGGGCCGTCCTCCTTGTCCTGGTTTCAGGAAAGGCCAAAGAGCCGTGCCGCGTTGCGTGAGAAGACATCATCCTTGATGTCCGCCAGCAGCGGATCTTGCTCCAATGCCTGCTTCGTCTTCAGGACAATCGGTGCAGGCGTGTAGGGATAGTCAGACCCATACAGCAGGTGCGTGGGGTCAGCGACCTTGAGCAACGCGTCGAGCATAACTGGCTGCGCCGTCCCCGCAAGGTCAAAGTAAAGGCTGCGAATACCACGCATGACGTCGACCTCACGCATCTTGCCCTGCGGAACCAGAATATGCGAGATACCCACCATGCGGTGAGCCACTTCTGGGAGGAACGAACCGCAGTGCGGCACCACCCAGCGGATGTTGGGATACCGCTCGAGCATGCCCATCATGAGAAGGTCGATAACCGAACGTGTGGTGTCTGCAAGGAACTCATACATGGGCTTGAGCTGCACCGTAAAGGTGCCGGCAGGCACGGCCGAGGGCGCCGTGGGATGGATGATGGCCACGGCAGAGCGCCGGTCCAGATACTCATACAAGGGCGCGAAGGCCTCGTTTCCCAGATACAGGCCGCATGCGTTGGACGGCACCTTGACGCCAACCGCCCCCAGCTCGTCAAAGCCGCGAGCTGCCTCTTCAAGGGACCCCGCCACGTTGGGCAGGGGCAGGTAGGTGCAAAAACCAAGCTGGCCGGGGCGCAGGCGACAGAACGCCGCCGTCTCGTCGTTGATTGCCCGCGCCTGCTCAAGTGCACGTGCGTCGTCGCCCCGGTGAGGGTGCGGCGAGGAAATGGTCACCACCTGGAAGGAGCCTCCCATCTCGTCCAAGAAAGCACGGTGTTCCTCCGCGCTCCAACGCGGCTCGGGAAAGCCGTCCTCTTTCTCGGTCTGAATGCCCAACTCGTCAAGGGCATCCCGGTAGCTTTGCGGAAGGATATGGGCGTGGACGTCAACGGTGTCAAACATGAAAGCTCCAATCTGGCGGTAGTGCCGTCGCACTATGCCAATTCGTAAGGAACGCCCAGCGAACCATCCACAATCTCGATGGCATACACCGCACAGTTGCCCAGGTAGGTAGACCAATAGCCCCCTTGGGACTGCGGCGTCAGGTATTCGAGGATGCCCTTCATGGCGATGGCGTGGGTCGAGATGAGCACATCGCCCTCAAGAGCAGCAATCTCATCCACAAACTTCCCCGTTCGCCCGACCACCGACGAAAGCTGCTCCATGCCATCCGGCGCGGGGTTGTGCGCAAAGTCGCTAAAGAAGGTAAGATTCTCGGGCGGAAGGTTGTTGAGGTCGGTCCCCTCGTAGGGGCCGTAATCCATCTCGATGAGCCGCTCGTCCGTCACGATGGGCACGCCGGGAGCCACGATCTCCGCCGTCTGGATGGCACGTTGCTGAGGGCTTGAGAACGCAGGAGAGAAGACAATGCCACGGCCTGCAAGGGCCTTGCCTGCCTCATGCGCCTGCTCGATGCCCTTCTTGTTCAGCGGCTGGTTGCTTCTACCTTGCAGGGCGTGGGCATTGTTAAGCTCGGTCTGGCCATGGCGAATGACATAAATCATGAATTGTTCCTCTCGATGGCATTTTCACCATGATGGCACAACAGCACGCCACGAAAGGACCAGAGGGACCACAGGGTCCGAGGGACCATAAGGTCGGACCCTGTGGTCCCGCACGATGCTAGCCAAAGAGCACGTGGCACCCGGGGCCAGCGATGCGCGTGCTGCTGCCATCCGGCAGCTGTACGCGGGCATCGATCCCCGCGGGGAGGCTGACCTCAACGCGCAGCCTTCCGCCCGCCTCGCACTCCCAGTCAACGCGGACGAGGCCCCGCACGCTCTCAAAGCTCGTATGACAAAAGCGCAGGTCACCAACGGGATGCGGGGCAACGAGAATCTCCTCGTAGCCAGGCTTGATCGGCGCCAAGCCTCCGACGTGCCGCGACATCCAATCAGCCACGCAGCCAAAGCTGTAGTGGTTAAAGGAATACGTGCCCACCGTACCGTCCGGCGCGACGTTTGCCCAGCTCTCCCAGATGGTAGTGGCGCCACGGTCCACCTCGTAGAGCCAGCTGGGGCATGCGTCCTGAAAGAGCAGTGCCTCGGCCATGTCGGTGTGGCCCCACTGGCAGAGCACGTCCATGAGGTGCGGAATGCCGAGGAAGCCCACGTCCAGCCGCATGTCGTTGTCGCGCACCATCTGCGCGAGGTGGTCGGCCGCCGCCTGGCGCTGGCCCTCGGGCAGAAGGTCGAAGGCAAGCACGAGCACATAGCAGCCCTGGAACTCGCGGTCGAGCAGGCCGCTCCCGCGCACGAAGCGCGCCTGGAACGCGCGACGTACGTTTGACGCGTACGCACGGCACTCGGCAGCGCGGGTGGCGTCACCAAGCAGCTCTGCCACCTGCGCCAGCACGTCGCTCGTGTACGCAAGGTAGGCCGTGGCGCAGAGGTCAGCCGTCGCCTTGGCAGTGGCCACCGGCCCCGGCGCGTCCGGGCCCATCATGTAGCTGGGAAACATCCAGTCTCCGTAGTGGAACTTGGTATCCCAGATGTAGCGGTCGTCGCCCTGTTTGGGACTCGGCGCCTCTCCATCGGGAATGGCGGGCGCCTCGCCCGCAGCGCTCGCCACGCTGAAGTCATGCCAGGCGCACATGGCCTGGTAGTTGTCCTGCAGCGCGTCGAGGTCACCGTAGCGCTGCCAGAGCGTCCAAGGCACGAGGACGATAGCGTCGCCCCAACCGGCTGACGAGAGTGCGCCGAGGAACTCCGCACTGCCCATGATGGCGCGCGGCGCAGGGC
>JAFUBJ010000392.1 GCA_017460265.1 Atopobiaceae bacterium
CTTCACGCACCAAGGCGCGTGAAGGGGGTAGCCCCTCAGGCGCACTATTTGTCCCTATCGGGGAAGCTCGCCCAGAGGGACAATCTGACGGTAGAGCATGGCATGCTCAACGTCGCCCAGCGTGATGTCGGCATGGTAATGGCCTGAATACCAGCGCTTGAGGCGCGTGTGGTCAATTCGCTCATCGACCTCGTCCAAAAAGAGCGACAGCTTGTCTGCCGGGTCAAACTCTTCGCAGTACCAGTCATACATGGCATATGGACGCCTTGACCTGGGGCATTCGTGCGTGAACACGTAGTCGACGCTCCATCCCACGCTGTCGAGGTTTGCCCGCGCCTCCGCGTACTCCTCGTCGCTCGGCAGCTCGCGTGGCCACCACCCGTCGCCTGCGATCCTGAAGGCGGAATCGCGCGTCCAGGCACCGCCCATCGTGAACCAAAGGCCATCCTTGCCCATGTCAAACAGCTGGCCACGCATCAGGTGAATCAGGTTGGGATACCCCGGCAGCACATGCACCTTGCCGCCATGCCACTGGCTCACGGGAAACGAGTCGAGCAAGTCGTGGTTCTCATGGTTTCCGTCAATGAAAAGCGTGGTCCATGGTTGGTCGTTGAGCCAGCCCAGGAAGTAGCGGTCCTCTATGGGCGGGTTCTCGTTCCACACCAGACCAAAGTCACCGCAAATGAAAAGATAGTCGCAGCGACGAAGCTCCTGGCCTACAGGCCAGCGGTCTGGCAGCAGCTTGCCAATGTCAAAGCTGCCGTGGATGTCTCCCGTGACGTAGGTCGTGACGCCCATGCGACTTTAAGCCTCCTGGGCTGCCTGCGCCCTCAACCCGCGCAACGCCAGGGCCAAGCCGCCTATCATGATGCGCTCGTGGTAGTTGTCCACGTGGATAAGGTCGGGGACCAGCTCTTCGGGAAGGGTCTTGAGCAGCTTCTGCTTCAGCAACTCCATGTCGGGAACGAGCTGCACGGCCACAAAGACCGCCTCGGGAGCCGTGACGCAGATGTTGCAGAGCAGATAGGCCGCCACCAGCTCGGTCATACCCTCCTGAGTCCAGCACGACGAAAGCCTGTCCTCCCAATTTGAGAAGTACGGACCAACGAACCTCATCTCGCCCGCAGCGCCGCTGCGTCCTCGTACGAGCTGTCCCCGCACGATGGTGCCCTGTCCCGGAACGGGATGACCCGTGCGCTGTGTGTAGAGCACGATGTTCTCGTAGTCGTCCTCCGCCACGTAGCAGCCCACAGCTGCCGCATTGGCGTTGTTCTCAACAAAGACGGGGACGCCGTAGCGCTCCTCGAACCGGCTCTTGATGTCGTACGACGAGAAGGCGCCATCGCCCGTCATGATAAGCGAACCCTCATCGACGACCCCCGGGACCGCGACGCTGATGGCGTCGAGCTCATGCATGTGAACGCCCGACATGCGCACGGACGCCGCCACGTCTTCCACGTCGCGGATGTCAAGGCGGTACTTGTACACACGCCCGCTCAAGACCTTTTTGCCGTGATCATAGATCCGGTACCCTATTCGCGCACTGTTGATGCGATGCACGGACGAGATGACCAGGATCTTCTTGTCATTTGAGAGGTCGCGCTCGATGACCTCCGGAGCCTCGGGACGAGCCCCGCGCGCATAGGTCTCAAGTGCCGAGAGCAGAAGGCGAATGGCTGCACCAGCGTCGTAGGAGCCGAAGATCTTGGCAGGAATCTCGAGCACAACTTTGTCGGGATACGCATCCGCGACCTCGTGGCGACGGTAGCCCACCTGCGGCGCAAGCAGGATGGCAACGTAGTCCTCGCCATGCGCAATGGCCTGCTCGAGCGGGAGCGCCTCAAACTCAAAGCCCAGCGAGAGCGTCTTGGCCGCCTCGCCCATCTTTGCGGCAAAGAGCGTGGTCGTCATTCCCGAGGTGCAGCAGAGGAGCACCTTTGAGACTGACTGCTTGAGCTGGCGCCCAAAGGCCTCCAGCATCTCCTTGAAGAGGTCTTGGGCGCGGTCAAGGTCATCTAGCTCAAAGTGGAGGAAGAACAGGTTCTGGTCTTCGCAACCCTCACGCCAGATGCGCATCTCCACGATCTCCGGCTCACCTTCAAAGCGGTAGAAGGCAACCTCGCCCGTGACGCCCTCTCCTAAGAGCCTCACGTGATCCTGGTCAACGCGCTCTACCTTGCAGATGTCTTGGTCGTAGGAAAGCAGCCAAGAACGGTACTCTTCATCGAGGGACATGAGACTCCTAACGTATGGGCAGAAAAACCACCAGATCAAAGTCGCCAATGACGTCGAACATGGTCATCTCTTGGTTGTCGATGTGCGCCACGAGATTGCGCGTTCCGTCGTTCTCGATGGGGTCGAGAACGACCTGCACCTCGCCGGCGTAGTTCTTGTAGTTGTTGTTGACGATGACGACGTCGCCACGCTGGAAAAAGTCCTGAGGATAGCGTCGCGGCTCGATGGTCTGGTCGCGATAGAACATGCGCGGCATGCGCGTGCGCCAGATCCATTCGGAGCTGTCACCCATGTCGAGGTGCGGGAAGAAGTCAAAGAGAATCTCGCGCTCAACGGGCGTGATGTCATACAGAGGCTCCACGCGCACCTTGCGCTGATGCTTCATGACCTGTTCCGCGTCCACAAAGGGCGAGTTGGTGAACATCTGCTCGACCTCGGGCTTGGTGTAGTGCGGCTCGACCGGCGCAAGCGCCTCGGCCACGGCGGCCAGCTCTTCCTCGCTTGCATAGGCATTGCCAAAGAAGACGTCCGTCGCCCCACCTGCGGCAACGACGCGCGCCGCAAGGTCAGCAGGATAGGTGCGCGTACGCTCGACCGTGGGCAGGCCGCACGTGGCGTCCCACACGCCGTGGGTGTTGGGCGCCTGCGATGCCACGAAGGCGCCCACACGGATGCCCAGCTTGTTCAGGCGCTCGTTGACCGCACGGTACTTATCCCAGCGGAAGCCCGTGTAGCGCTGCGGATAGAAGTTGTGGCAGGCCAGGATGCGGTCCTTGTCCACGCCGCGGGCAACCAGGCTCTCGATGGCCTCGGGAGTGAGGGCGCTTGCGTTGTACTCGATCTTCATGCCGTAGGGGTTGTTGAGCATGATGACGTTGTCATCCTCGCCGTAGGCGCCATCCATGCGCAGGATGTCGGCCTTGATCTCTGCAAAGACCGAAAGGTCTGAAGGGCTGGCCCCCAGGCGCTCCATGCATTCGGGGTTGATGTCGAGCGACACCTCGATGCCACACTCGTGCGCCACGGCATCAAGGTCGCGGAAGTACGCCAAGACCTCCTCAGGCGTTCCTTCGACCGAAAACATGCTCGTAAAGACACGCGTGAAGCCGTACTTGGCTGCCAGGTGCAGATAGTCAGCGATCTCGTCGAGCGGACGGATGTCGGGATATACGGAGACGCCCAGCACAGACATGATGACCTCTTCTCTCAATAATGCCTACGTTGCATCTGAGTATACCTTGAGGGGCGGACGGTCCTTGGCAGCCGCCACCTCGCGTGGCTACTTATCGGCGGATATACTTTAGATACGTACTGTGATAACAAGAAGGAGGCCCCATGAAGGACGGTCTGAAGATCTGCACCATTGGCGGCGGGTCGAGCTACACCCCTGAGCTTATGAACGGATTCATCAAACGGTATGATCGCCTTCCCGTCAAAGAGATTTGGCTCGTCGACGTGGAGCGCGGACGCGAGAAGCTCGAGACCGTAGGCGCTTTGGCCCAGCGCATGTGGGATGCCTCTGGACACGACGTGAAGGTTCACCTCACGCTTGACCGCCGCGAGGCGCTTAAGGATGCCGACTTTGTGACCACACAGTTCCGCGTGGGACTTCTTGAGGCGCGCATTAAGGACGAGCGCATCCCCTTTAGCTACGGCATGCTTGGCCAAGAGACCAACGGCGCTGGCGGCATGTTCAAGGCGCTGCGCACCATCCCGGTCATCCTTGACATCGTCGAGGAGATGAAGGAGCTCTGCCCCAACGCCTTCCTGGTAAGCTTCACCAACCCCTCGGGTATGGTCACCGAGTCCGTCATTCGCTACGGCGGCTGGAACCGCTGCATCGGACTGTGCAATGTGCCTATCGGGGCCATGCTGCGCGAGCCGGAACTCATAGGCAAGACACTTGACGACCTGGTGTATCGCTTTGCGGGCATCGACCACTTCCATTGGCACCGCGTGTTTGATGGCGCCACCGGCGAGGAAGTCACGATGCAGATCATCGACAAGATGCTCGATCCCAACGAGGACGCGGGCATTCCCGCCAACATCCACGACATCCCGTTCTATCGTGAGCAGCTTGAGCACCTCAAGATGATTCCCTGCGGCTATCACCGCTATTACTATCTGCAGACCGACATGCTTGAGGACGGCATCAAGGACTTCAACGGCAAGGGCTGCCGCGCCGAGCAGGTCAAAGAGGTCGAGGACCAGCTGTTTGAGCTGTATCGCGACCCCAACCTGGCAGAGATGCCGGAGCTGCTGTCCAAGCGCGGTGGCGCCCACTATTCCGACGTTGCCTGCGAGTCGATTGCGGCCATCTACAACAACTCCAACACGCATATCGTGTGCTCCACGCTCAACAACGGCGCGATTCCCGACCTGCCGGCGGACGCCGTGGTGCAGGTGTCGAGCTATGTGGGCGGTGACGGGGCCAAGCCGGTGGCCTTTGGCCCCATGGAGCCCTCGGCCCGCGGCTACCTGCAGCTTATGTGGAACATGCAGCGCCTTGTTGAGGAGGCTGCTGTGACTGGTTCGTACGGCGCGCTGCTCGAGGCCGTGGCCCTCAACCCGCAGACGCCCAGTGGTTCGGTTGCCAAGCGCGTGGTCGACGAGCTGCTGATTGCCCATGAGCCGTACCTGCCGCAGTTTGCCAACAAGATCGCCGAGCTCAAGACTGCCGGCGTGACCATCAAGGACGACGTGGCACGCAAGCTCTGCGAGCAGGGGCTGTAAGGGCGTCCTGAGCTTTAGTGAATGACGGTGCCCCGCAGCTATTAGCTGTGGGGCACTCTCTTGTGGAACGTGGGCGTCTCGTTTGTCATCTGGGAAGGACGAATCGGTCGCTTTGCAGCCTTAGTTCGTCTCATTCGTCATCAGGCCCTACTCATCCATCTTCCTTGCCGGCCCACGCGGTATCCCATACAGTTCGAGAAGCGAGACGAATCTCTCCACGTCCATCACATCTCGAAATGAGAACCTCAGCACCTTCGTCCCCGGAACAGTCAGGCGTGACTCGCGATGCCGCTCGTCAATCACTACGCCGAGCGTGTCGCGACCTCCCATCATCTCGGGTAGTTCGTACTTGTCGCGACCATACAGCTCGCCAATGACGTCGCCTCCCTCGAGCTGCCAACGATAATCAACGTAGTACGTCTGGCTTGGGTCAAGCGGATCCGTCACCTCTGCCTGCAGCTCAGGAATCATAAAGCCCTGCTCAATCATCACCGCCCTCGCCACTGACTCGCCACCGTTCGCCGCGAGCGGATCGGCATACCTGACTGAGTTCTCGGCTATTCTTCGTTGCATGCCTTCTGGGCGCAGCGCTAATTCGGACAAGAGTTCAAGCTTTGTGAGTCCCAACACGCGCAGGGCCGAGTCTGCAACCGCTAGCGCACGGAAAAACGGAAGTTCAAGGAGACAGTCCACTACCGTCTGAGCTGGAGGGGTGACACGCGCGAGACCAAGCATTATCGGGTTTTGACACGTAAGAGAGTGATGCACCAAGGTTGCGTCGCTGTGCGTATTACTCCCGATTGGGGTTTGTACATGGATCGGCATTGCGTTATCGCGGCCAATCTCCAAGCCATAAAGCGCGGCCGCTGTAAATAGGCAGAAGACCCAGTTTGGATGAGCCGCTGCTATACCCAGCGCAAGATTGCGTGCGCGACCAACCGTGTCCAGATTCTCCCACTCGTCGGCTGGGGCATACACGCCACGAGCAACCCTGACATACGATCCCGATTTAACCTTGCGCGATAGACGCCTGCTTTCAACTGCCTCAGTTGGATGCACGCAGATAGTAGTTGTTTGTCCTGCCACGCTGCCCCAATCTGACCATCGGACACATATTAGGCAGTCATGGTAACAGTGAAAACCCTCAATTTGTATCGCAGGAAGCGAGCACTAATCTTGCAGACAACTTGCAGATAAAAGGCACTATTTAAGAAACGCTCAGATAGAGGCGGTGACGTTTGACTAATCTATATGACGTTAGATAGTTTAGTTGATTATTTGATTTCTTAAGATTCATAATAAGCCAACAAACAAGTACCACATTGTGGCAGCTTAGGAAGAGACGACTTGCCAGAGATGGAGTGCGTCGCGTCCGTCATATGGAGTTGACGAATCGGTCGCTTTGCAGCCCCCAGCCGTCACATTCGTCATTCGCATTGGACGAACTGGTCGCTTGAGACCCTAATACCGACGCGTTTGTCATTCGCATTGGACGAATTGGTCGCCTGAGAACCCGCGGGCGTCTCGTTTGTCAGTCGGTTATGACAAATCGGTCATCCAAAAGCTTCCGTACAAAAACGGGGAGGGACTTGCGTCCCTCCCCGCCCGAGTCGATAAAGAGTTGGAGCTTAGCCGATCTTCTCGTAAACGGCAATGAACTCCTCGGCCATCTGCTTGAAGACCTCGCAGCTCATCATCTGGTCCTCGGCGTGGATGAGGAGCAGGCAGACGAGATCGGCAGAGTTCTTGCCCTCCATGGAAAGCTGAGCCTCCTGGGTGAGGAGCTTTGCATGAGGATCGTGAGCCTGGGACTGGAAGTTGTCACCATCGGTGACGAGCTGCTTAGCAGCGTCAAAGTTGCCGGCCTTGGCTTCCTGGATAGCAGCAATGTAGCTGGACTTGGAGCCGCCGGCTGCGGTGATGATCTGGAACAGGGTGAGTTCGAGCTCTTCGGTCATGTCGCACTCCTTACGTAAAGAATCCTTCCCGATTGCAGGCAAAGAGCCCGCAAAGAACGCCCGCCCTTACCAGCGGGCGCTTAGTGCCCTTAAAGCAGTACTAGCCGATGAGCTTCTTGGCGAAGGCCAGGACGTTCTTGCCGTTGACCATGCCGTAGTCGGCCATGGGGATGACGTCGCAGGGCACGCCCTTGTCGGCGCACTTCTTCTGGATCTGGGCCTTCATGTAGCCGACCTGGGGGCCGAGGAGGGCGCAGTCGACGCCGTCGAGGTGCTGGTCAACCTCGCCCACGGGGTAGGCGACGATGTCGACCTCGGTGCCCTCGGCAGCCGCGGCCTCCTCCATCTTGCGGACGAGCAGCGAGGTGGACATGCCGGCGGCGCAGAACAGACGGATGGTGAGCATGGCGTGTTTCCTTTCTCTCTCCCCCAGTGGTCCAGGGGATGTTACACAGAACATATTTAGTGTATCCAACGAAAGGAGCACGGGGATGGTCTGACCCCTCAATGGTCGCAAATGGTTGGTAAGGGAAAGGTTTGCACCAAGCGCCCACAATAATGCAAGAAAGCCTAAGGGCAGAACGCTACTTGCCTTGCTTTCCCTGCTTGCGCGCCTTTTTGCGAGCCTTCTTTTCTTCCTGTTTCTTCTCTTCCTTCTGCTCTTGGGTCAGAAGAACCACGGGCCCCTGGTAGTTGCTCATGATGGGGCTAAAGCCAAAGATGAGCGCACCGAGCCAGGGAAGGGCGCCGTAGATGAAGCCAAAGAAGATGGGAATCTGATACACATGCGCCGTCATGAGCGCCATGGCCCACCACATGAGGAAGTTGACGACGGCGCAGGCATTGAGGACCTCCTGGTCCACGCCGAGCGCCACGATCCAGGCAATGAAGGTGGTGGCGCCAAAGATCGCCGCCCACGAGAAGTCGTCACAGACCAGCCGGAAGGCAATGTAGGGGCCCACGATGGGGCAGAAGGCGAGCCAGGGGTTCTTGCCCTCGCGCTTGAACATGCCATACCAACCAATGCCCACAATGAGGCGGATGGAAAGCGTGAGCACGACGGCAACCTTCATGCCCCCAAAGATGTCGAGCTCCATGGAGCCATAGGCGTTATAGAGGTTCAGACCAAACATCCGCTACTCCTCCTCGGCGAGGTCTTCGTCCTCGTCGTAGTCCTCTTCTTCCTCGGCGAGGGCGGCAGCCTCGTTGCGCTCGTCCGCCTTGACGACATAGACATAGGGCTTGGGACGGGCCGCCTCATCGTCAGAATCGCGCTTGACCTCCATCTCGGCAAAGACCTCGGCGGCGTCAAGGATAATCTGCTTGGGGTTGCCACGCGCGTAGAGCGCCTGGGGAGACACCTCGATGCCCTGGTCCCTGACCTTCTCCTGGATGAGGTAGACGGGGCGACGCGTGAGCCAAGATGAGCCAAAGCAGATGGCGCGGTCCGTGACCACTTCGGGAGAGAGCGTCTTGATGTAGTCCTTGATCTTCTCGTCAATCTGGAAACTGTAGAGCGCACCGCCGATGAACAGGATGTCGACAGGCTTGGTAAGCTTTGCACGCGGGTCATCGACAGAGATCGCCTCGACCCCGGCACCACGCGCGAGGGCCTCGGCCATACGCTTCACATGACCGCCGCGCGAATAATAGCGCACCGCCACATTCATATGTAACCTCCTACGTTTTAGGCAACTTAATTAGTATAGCGCGTGAACAGGCAGTTCTCTGCCTGAC
>JAFUBJ010000393.1 GCA_017460265.1 Atopobiaceae bacterium
GGCAGGTTGTAGACGATGGGATAGCCGTAGATGACAGGCTCGTTGATGTTGAAGATACCCGGGCCCAGCGCCAGCGAACCAACGGTCTTGCTGGTCTTGTTCTTGGAGAAGAGGAACGTGGCGATGAGCAGGCAGAGGGTGCAGCCCGAGCCGCCGATGAGGCCAAAGGTGTTCACGATCTGCATGTTCATGTAGTGGTCGGGCTGGATGGCCGCAAAGCCGCCCTCGGCATAGGCTGCCATGTTTTCGGTGATGAGGATGGTGAGCATGGGCTCGGCAAGCACGCCAGAGATGGCGCTCTGATGGATGCCCAGGCAGAAGAGCAGGTTTGCGAAGGTGTAGATGATCACGACGCCCCAGATGTTGGAGTTGAGGCTCTGCAGCGGCGCCTGGACGAAGGTCTTGACGAGGGTAGAGACGTCAGTGCCAAAGCCCACATGCAGGATGGTGGCCACCAGGCCAAAGACGGAGAGCGTAAGGAGCATGGGGATCATGATGTTGAAGGAGGTTGCCACCATGGGAGGCACGCCTTCGCCCAGGTTGATCTCGAGCTTCTTGATGCCGGCAAGCTTGATGAAGAGCGCCGTGGCCAGAAGCCCGATGATGATGGCGCTGAAAAGGCCGCCCGTTCCGGTGTTACCGGTGGCAAAGAGGCCGCCCACTTGCTCTCCGTTCACATCCACCGCCTGGGGAAGGGTAACAAAGAGCGAGGCGATGGCCACCACGACGCAGGCGATGTCGCGCTTGAAGCCCGTGTTGTGTGCGTGGCAGTAGCCCACGACGCCACACAGCAGGATGGCCGAGATGCTCAGCGTGCCCTGCGTGAGGGAGTTGCCCCAGTACTGGGCGCCGGCAAGCGCATCACCGCTCAGGAACAGCGGGAACACGACGTTGTTAATGAGAACTGCAATGCCTGCAAGGATATAGAGAGGCATGATGGTTGCGAATGCATCGCGAAGCGACCTCAGATGCACCTCCGATCCGATTCTTCCCGAAATCGCGGCGAACTTGTCAAGAAACGCCTGACCCTTTCCTTCTGCCATGGTTGGTCCTTCCTCTCTATCCTTCCTTGGTCCTGTTTGAGCATTTCGACTATGCTCAAGTCCTTGCTTGATAAATTACACGCTTCTGATTTTTTTTGCAAGTACTTTTTCTTAGATTAATGAGAGGCTGCGCCATTGGCGGCAAACGGTCATAATAAAGACGTGACCGATATGGGGAGGACTAATGCTGAAGTACCAGGAACTGGTAAAGACCTTGCTCGACGAGCTGGCCCAGGGCGTCTATCAGAAGGGCGACCGCCTCCCCACCACACCTGAGCTCTGCGAGCTCTATGGCGTGAGCAACACCACGGTCAAGCGTGCTATGGACGAACTAGAGCTACAGGGCGTCGTTGCCAGGCGACGCGGATCGGGCGTCTATATCAAAGAGACGTCTGTCGCGAAGGGCGTCATCACACGCACGGGGAGTACGTCTCAGCAGATGAGCGGCATGTCAGCAGAGTATGAGGGAACGCCGCAGGTCCTTACAAGCGAGGTGCACGAGTTCTCGGTCGTGCGACCCGAACCTGAGATTGCGGAGAAGCTGGGCATGGACGCAGACGGCTTTGCCTACCACATCTGCCGCGTCCGCCTGGTCGATAACGTTCCCAAGGTCATCGAATACACCTTCATGCCCATCGCACTCATCCCCAACCTGCGCGAGAGCACGCTCGAAGCGTCCATCTATCACTTCATCGAGGACGAACTTGGCCTGAAGATTGGCAGCGCTCATCGCACCATCAAGGCCGTCATGCCTACCGAGGAAGAGCGCATGTGGCTGCGCATCGGAACGGGCGAGCCTCTTCTTGAGGTACGACAGGTGGCCTATCTTGCCGACGGCAGGCCATTTGAGTTTTCGATTTCGCGGCACACGAGCGACTACGAGTTCTATAGCATCAGCACACGGTAGGAGCAGGGAGGGCGTCCTCCACATAGATAGCTCAAATACTCAGTTGCCTCCTTCTGTTCTATCTGTTATAGTTCGTCTAGAACAGATAGAACAGAAGGAGGCCCCATGCTTCTACGTATCGATTTCACGTCCCAAGAGCCCATCTACCTGCAGATACGTTCGCAGATAGTGCATGCTGTCGCCTCAGGGGAGCTTCAGGCCGGAGACCCCCTCCCCAGCGTGCGCTCCCTTGCTGGAGACCTCGGCGTCAACATGCACACGGTCAACAAGGCCTATGCGGTCCTACGTGACGAAGGCTACGTCATCATGCGTGGCCGCAGCGGAGCATTCATCGGAGACCGCTCTTCCGTCCTCACGCCCGAGCGCGCAGCGAGCGACCGACAACGTCTTTCGCAGGCTCTGCACAGCCTCGCACTCGAGCACAAGGCGCAGGGCGGCACCTTCGAGTCCTTCATCTCGGCCGCTAAAGAGCAGGCGGCGCAAGTCTTCACTACCACACGCGACAGTCTCTAACTACGCAAAGGAGCATTTCGATGAACCTCATCTATCTCATGTTCTGCACCATGGTGCTGTTTGTCGGGCTTATCCTCGCCGTGACCCCGTGGCTCATGCCGCAAACCGAGTGCTTCTCCGTCACCGTACCCCACGGCGCCCGAAAGGAGGAGCCGCTCCACAGCTTCATGCGCAGCTACACCCTCTGGATGGTCATGCTCACCGCGCTTTGCACGCTTGCCTGGCCCGTTGTGCTCACGGCAAGTCCCGTTGACCCCACCACCCGGTCGGGCGAAGTCAAGCTCACGCTACTTTTGCTCGTCACCACCTTTGCGCCCCTCATCGCCTCGTTCGCACTCATGCTGCACTTCCGCTCCCACGTTCAGGCAGTCAAGCAGGAGTGCAGTTGGGCGCCCGAGCACGCTGCCGCGGCAGCATTTGTAGGAACAGAGAACTTCCCCAAGCCGCTCTCGCTTGCTTGGAATCTGCTCTACCTGCCGCTCATGGGTGGTTTGGCATACTTCACGCTGACTCGCTATGACCAGTTCCCAAGCCAGATTCCCATGAACGTGGACCTTGCAGGCAATGTGACCTCAACGGTTCCCAAGACCCTCCAGTCTGTGCTCTTCCCCACGCTCCTCCTCGGATTCATGGGCGCAATATTCACCCTCGTGCACTGGGGAACCATCCACTCAAAGAAGCCCATCGACCCTGCCGCACCGGCCACCTCGGCACTTGCCTACGCCACATTCGCACATGTGCAGAGCATCCTGATAGTGGTGGGCGGACTCATGATTTCCAGCGTGACGGCAAGCCTCATCCTCGCCAGTTCGCTCGGTATGGTCTCGATGGCGTCAGCCGCGGTGATCACCACGGTCATCACCCTAGCCTTTGTCGCCATGATCACCATCGTCTCTCTGGTGATGGGACAGTCAGGATCGCGCCTCTTCGCAGACACCTCGTCAGCAGGCATCACGCGCGATGATGACGATCACTGGCTGCTGGGCACCATCTACTGCAATCGCAATGACCCAAGCATCTTTGTGCCCAAGCGCTTCGGCATCGGGTGGACCAGCAACATCGCCCGCTGGGAAACGTGGGCTCTCGTGGCGGGCATTGTCGTTCTCACTGTGCTGCTTCTGGTGCTGACAGGAGCTCCGCTCTCGTAGGCACAATACCAGCCTCCTCATGTAGATGCCACACTGCTAGCACTACATGAGGAGGCCCCTATGCCATCAACGGTTCAGCTCAACACACGTATCGACCCTGGCCTCAAGGCTCGAGGTGATGCCGTCTTTGCCCGAGCGGGGCTCACTTCAAGCGAAGTGGTCCGCGCTGTTTGGGAGGCGGCAGCACGCACGCAGGAGCTTCCTGATTGTGTGAGGACGTCCACCGAGGCCAAGCATTCTGCGCACAGCGATGCCATCAAAGAGGGCGCAGGCATCGTCAGGCGCATGGCAGAAGAGATGGGCGTATTCATTTCAGCGACCCCTCCTGATTACCACGCGCTTCGTGATGAGGCGTACGACGCGCTGATTGACGAGATGGAGGCACGCCATGCTTGACGCAAAGACGTTCCTCGTCGATACCAACGTCTGGATTGACTACTTCATGGCCACCGAGCCCCATGGTAAGGAGGCGATCGCCTTTTTCGAAGCCGTCGACCAACGTGGGGGGACACTCCTCTACGCGCCAACCACCCTCAAAGACGTGTTCTTTCTTGTCCCGCGCATCCTGAGACGTGAGGCACAGGCAGCAAGCCAGCTCGAAGACACCTTATGTGTCCCAGCAGCGTGGGCATGCGTGCGCACGATGACTGAGAGTGCCGTTGCCGCACCGCTTTCACTGCCAGAATGTGACCTTGCGTGGGCGTTGCGATCCGCTCATGGAGACTTAGAAGACAACTTAATAATTGCGGCAGCCGAGACCTGCAACGCCGACTACGTGGTGAGCTACGACCTCGCCATGCTCGAGCACTTCTCCCCCGCTTGCATCACGCCTGAGCAGGCCTGTAACCTGCTGAGCATTCGTTCATAGCCTACGCATCAAGCGCGGGTGGCAAGCCTGCGCCCCACCACATAAAGGAGCTCGTCATGCCCAATCTTCACCCCACCGTCCGCGTCGCGCCCGGCGCCCATGTCATAGGGGACGCGACCCTCGGCGAACACTGCACCGTTTGGTATAACGCGGTGATCAGGGCAGATGAGGCCCCCGTGACCATCGGCGCCAAGACCAACGTCCAGGATTGCGCGGTCGTGCATGTGAGCACGGGACACCCGGTCTCCATCGGGGACGGCGTGACCATTGGCCACGGCGCCATCGTGCACGGCTGCACGATGGGGAGCAACTCCCTCATCGGCATGGGGGCCATCGTCCTTGACGGTGCGGAGATTGGGGGCAACTGCATCATCGGCGCGGGCGCGCTCGTCACGCAGGGCACGCGCATTCCCGATGGGCACATGGCGTTCGGGAGCCCCGCCCGCGTCATTCGTCCGCTCACTGAGGAAGAGATTCGGAAGAACCGCGAGAATGCGCAGGAATACGTGCGCCTCGCAGAGACGCTGGCGCCATAGAGCCGTGCCGCGACCCCATATGAAAAGAGGGGGGGGCTTTTGCCCCCCTCGCACTCCGTCTGTGCCTTCCCTAGCTTGCCATGGAAGCGTGCTCTGATTGCTCCTGTGCCTCTATCCTTGCCGCGCGCTCGTGGGCGGCCTCCCCGGCGATGACGTCCTGGCCGCCTTCGGGATGCAGCTCGTTCCAAAGCCGCTCCGCCTCTGCCTCCCAACCTCGCGCGTAAGGCGTCGTGCGCTCACAGAGGCTCTCGGCGCTCTCGGGAGCCACATAATCCGTCCCATGCGCACCGGACTCACTTACCATCTGTGGAAGCACTTCGGGGTTTTCGAGCATCGGACACGGCCGCAGGTGGTTCTCGTTCCACGGGTAGCGATCGTGGTAGGCCTGGAAGAGCGGCTGACGCAGGCAGTCAAGCAGACTCTGCTCCTTGATGTTGGCCCCTGAATAATGGACGAACACGCACGGCTCAACATCGCCACGCGCGTAGATGTGGCAGTACACACGTCCTCCAGCAATGCAACCACACACAAACTCGCCGTCGTTTTGGCCGTCCATGGCAAAGA
>JAFUBJ010000394.1 GCA_017460265.1 Atopobiaceae bacterium
GCGCTCAGCACATGACGGTCAGGCTCAACGGGAGCTTGACTGTCGGAAGCCTGAGGCGTGCCCGCTGCCTCGCGCCGCTTGAGGGCAACGCGGATGCGCGCAAGGAGCTCCTCGATGGCGAAGGGCTTGGTGATGTAGTCGTCGGCACCCGCATCGAGGCCGGCGACCTTGTCCATCACCGCGTCGCGTGCCGTGAGGAGGATGACGGGCACGTCCTTCTCCTTGCGGATGCGTCGCAGGACCTCCATGCCATTGAGCTGCGGAAGGAGGATGTCCAGAAGGACGAGGTCGTAGTCGTTTCCAAGGGCCGCCTCGACGGCGTCTCTTCCGTTGTCGACCTTGTCGACCTCGTAGCCTTCGTGGGTCAGCTCAAGCTCCACGAAGCGCGCGATTTTAGGCTCGTCCTCGACGACCAGGATCCTTGTCACGGGCCTGACACCTCCTCAGGCGCAAGCCCCCGTCACAGCTCTGTGGCGGGGGGCGGCGTTTCCTACAGCATGAATGTTACTCGTCCTTGCTGGTAAAGTCGTTCTTGAGACCGTCGGCTACGTCAGCAGCCTTGTCCATGGCCTCGTTCACGTCAATCGTGAGCGGGCTGGCCCCCTCAATGCGATACCTAAAGCCAAAGAACAGACCAAAGATGAGGAACCAGAGCGCGGCGCCCCAAGCAAGGATGCCGATGACGATGAACAGGAGCGGGACGGCTATGACGCGCTCGCCCTTGCGCTCGGCAATGAAGGTCATGTCAAGACCGGCACGGAAGACGTTCTTGGCCTGGGCGCAGAACGTGGCCCACATCTCGCCGAACTTGGTCTTCTTGCTCTGCTCGTGGTACTCGTTCTGGGCGCGGGCCATCTCTGCCGAAAGCGTGCCGGCAGGCTCGGAAGCGGTGGCATAGCTCGCGGTCTGCGTGGAGGCCTTGCCCTGTCGCTCCAGATAGACGATGGCATCCAGTACGTCAAAGTCGGTCTCTTCAAGCGCGTGCTTGGCCTCCTCATAGCTGACGCCGCACTTCTCGCGTACGAGTTCGACCTTCTCAAGCTTTTCCATGATCATGCTTCCTTTCCGTGTGAGCACGTCTTATGTCTGACAAGTAGCATGATGCCGTTCAAAGATTAATCGTTCCTGATGCGAAGATTAATCTTCGATGAGAAAGCGTCCGCACATCCCATGGCATTGTGGGCCTACCCAAGACGCTCAGACAGTTCCAACCATTCCTCTTCAAGCGCCGCAATCTCTTCTTCAACCTCAGCTATCTGTTGTTGTTTCTCAAGCAGAGCTTGATAGTCTGTGGCGTCTGTCTGGCGAAGTTCCTCTTTGAGCTGGTCAGGGCGGGTAGAGAGTTTGTCGAGCTTACGAGTGACCGCATCGAGTCTCTTTTTCAACTCACGACGTTCGTTGTTTGTCAACCCACTTGATGGTTTTTCTACATTGTCGAAACTTGGTTGAGTATTCGAAGATAAAGTCGAGCTGGAGGGTTTTGAACTACTCTCAACCACAGCTTGAATATTTCCCTGTTTCAGCAGCTCAAGGTACTCGTCCACACCTCCTGGAACGTGCCTGAGCCTTCCACCCAACAGGGCGAACTGGTCATCCGTCACACGTTCCACCAGGTAACGGTCGTGGCTTACCAGGAGCAGCGTACCAGGCCAGGTGTCAAGAAGGTCTTCCATCACGGCAAGCATGTCGGTGTCGAGGTCGTTGCCTGGCTCGTCAAGCACAAGGACGTTGGGCTCGCTCATGAGGACGCACATGAGCGCAAGCCTCCTGCGTTGTCCTCCGGAGAGCGACTTGATGAACGTGGGAAAGTCCCTTCGCTCAAAGCCCATGCGCTCCATGAGCTGCTCGGGAGACTGCTCCTTGCCGTCCACGACATAGCGGCGCTTGAACGTGCCCAGAAGCTCTGACACGCGCCAATCGTCGTACTCGCCCAACGAGTCGAGCTGCTGGGACATGAAGCCGAACTTTACCGACTTGCCGATCTTCACAGATCCCGCATCAGGTAGCAGCTTGCCTGTCATCGTTCGCAAAAGGGTCGATTTGCCTGCGCCATTCTCCCCCAAAATCGCATAGCGATCTCCGGGGCCGATGAGCCACGAGACGTCCCTCACGACAGGCTGTCCCCCGTAGGACACGCTCACGTTCTTCATCTCGATGACCTGCTTGCCGAGCCTGCTCACAGCCATGCGCTTGAGCTCGATACTGTTGCGAAGCGGCGGGTCGTTTGCGATGAGCGCACGGGCCGCCTCGACCCTGAATCGTGGCTTGCTCGTACGTGCCTTGGCCCCATGGGCAAGCCAGTTGAGCTCCTTGCGCAGCGTGTTCTGGCGCCGCTCCTCGATGACGGCAGCCTGCCGCTCGCGTTCGACGCGCTGCTGAATATAGGCCGAGTAGCCGCCCTCAAAGGGATCGATCACCCCATCGTGTACTTCCCACATCTCCTCGCAGACCTCATCCAAAAACCAGCGGTCGTGCGTGACGAGCAGAAGCGCCCCTTCCCCCGGCGTAAAGCGGCGTTTGAGATGCTCGGCAAGCCAGGTGATGGCAGAGAGGTCAAGATGGTTGGTTGGCTCGTCCATGAGCAGTACGTCCCACGAGCCGACGAGCACGCGAGCAAGGTCACAGCGGCGACGCTGTCCGCCCGAGAGCTCGCCGATGCGCGCGTCCCAGGGGACGTCACCCACCAGCCGCTCGATGATGCCGCGCGTGCCGGCGTCCGATGCCCATACGTAGTCGGGAACGTCTCCAACGACGGCATGGGAAACGGTCTCGTCGTCCTCAAAGCCGTCGTCTTGGCCAAGGAGACCGACCGTGATGCCGCCGCGATAGGTGATGGTTCCGCCGTCAGGCTCCAATGAGCCGTCAAGCAGCCTGAGGAGGGTCGACTTTCCGTCGCCGTTGCGGCCGACGATGCCGATGCGGTCTCCCTCGTTCACGCCAAACGACTGGTCAGAGAGCACATGCTTGCCTGGCCATTCGTGGCTTAGCCTCTCGCATCCAATGAGAATTCCCACCGTAGCTACCTCACTTGCTCTGTGTCCGCCAAGGAGCGGAGAAGGGTGATCTCGCGCCCATAGCCATCAAGGTCCTGAGGGGTCTCGAGCACCATGGGAAGGTGCCGCAGTTTGGGATGGTTCACGATCTGGGCAAAGACGTCAATGCCAAGCGTGCCCTCCCCCAGGCGCTCGTGACGGTCCTTGTGCGAGCCCCTCGGGTTCTTTGAGTCGTTAAGATGAAGAGCACTCAGGCGCTCGATGCCTACCACCCGGTCAAACTCGTCAAGGACGTCGTCAAGCCCCTCGCGAATGTCATATCCCGCATCCCAGACGTGGCAGGTGTCAAGGCAGACCCCCATGAGCTCGTCATGCTTGACGCCGTCCATGATCTGGGCAAGCTCCTCAAACGAGCGACCTACCTCGCTCCCCTTGCCCGCCATGGTCTCGAGGAGCACGTTCGTTGCCTGGCCGGGCACGAGCACCTCGTTGAGCCCCTCGCAGATGAGGCGGATTCCCTCGTCCGCACCCTGCTTGACATGGCTTCCGGGATGAAAGTTGTAATAGTTTCCCGGAAGGAGCTCAAGGCGTTCGAGGTCCTCAGCCATGGAACGCCGCGCAAATGACACGGTCTCGGGCTTAGAGGAGCAGAGGTTCATCGTATAGGGCGCATGGGCGACGAGCTTTCCAAAATGGTGGTCGTCAAGCAACTGCCTCAGGGAGGCCATGTCTTGCTTGTCAACGGGGCGAGCGCCGCCTCCGCGCGGATTGCGCGTGAAGAACGCAAAGGTCGTGGCTCCAAGGCCGAGCGCGGCGGTGCCCATCGCCTCGTACCCATTCGAGACGGAGAGATGGCATCCAACGTAGAGCCCGTCAAGTTGTTCGTCCATGCCTCTCCTTCCTGAAAGCCGCACAGTTCTTCAGAATAGCATCACGGGAACTCGTGCGGCGGCGTTGCCCTGAACCGGGGTCGCACTTGTCGTACTATAGGAACACAGAGCCCCAACGAGAAGGGTTTGAGATGATGCTTGGGAAACACATGAGGCTGAAGTGCCTCCTGATGTCGCTCGTGCTCCTTGTTGCAGGTGCCTTCGCGCTCGCCACGCCTGCCCTGGCAGACGACAAGGACTACACGCTCGACCAGACCATGATCTGGGCAACCGTAAACCCAGACGGATCGCTCCAGGTGGTCGAGGAGCGTGCCGTCAACCTTGACGGCAACTTCCACGGGTTCTACTGGGAGATACCCACCAATGACAGCGAGCTTGGGGGCGTCATCCTCAAGATCCAGGAGGCAGGCGAATACACGGGCGACGGCGCCTCGCTCGTGCCGTACGAGTTCTCAGCAGACCCCTCCGAGACGGCCGAGGGAACCTGGACGGCCCAGGAGACCTCAAACGGAACCCGCGTCGACGTCCACTACGACAAGACCGACGAGGTTGCCCACTTCTACGTGAGCTACACCCTTGATGGGGCCGTCGCGAGGTGGGCCGACACGGCAGAGCTGTACTGGAAGTTCATCGGCAGCCAGTGGGACAAGGACTCCCACGACGTCACCTGCTACGTCTTCTTTGCCGGGGCGCCAATGGGCACCGTCGTAACGGCAGGCGACAACCTCCGCGGATGGCTTCACAACGCCTCGCTCATAGGCAACATCGACGTTCCGTCAGGTACCGCTCCCTCCGCAGACGACGCCGTCGCGGGAGACCCGGGAACCATCGTCATGGACCTCCAGACCGTGCGGTCCGGAGACTTTGCCGAAGTCAGGTCGGCGTTTCCCACAGACTGGGTCCCCGAGCTCGAGCAGAAAGCGGAGAGTCGTCTTGACACCATCCTCGCCGAGGAAGGCGCCTGGGCGGACAAGGCCAACGAGCGCTTCGAGCGGGCGGGCTTCTGGGCAAACGTAAAGATCTGGGCCCTCAACGTCATCCTCGGCCTTGACGCCATAGCCGTGGCCGTCTCGACCCTCATGTATCGCAACAGCCACCGCGCGTCCTTTGACGACAAGTATTTCCGCGACGTCCCGACCGAGGACCATCCCGCCGTGCTTTCCTACGTCTACACGGGAAGCGCTGGCGTTGGGCCGGACTTTACCGCATCCCTCATGCGCCTGAGCGACATGGGCGTCGTCAAGCTTGAAAAGACGACCTCCCTGCGCAAACGACTGGCTCGCAGCCCCAAGGAAGAGGAAGACTTGCGGCTCGTGCTTGACCCCCAGAAGGCGGCCGCGTTGCGCGACCCCATAGACAAGGCCACGGTCGACTTCGTCTTTGGCTATGTGGCTCCCATGGCGCAGAACATCTCTGATGGAAACGAGCGCCCCGACAACACCGTGCTCATGACTGACTTCAAGCGCGTTGCCAATACCCACGAGACCTCATACGAGCATCACCTTGAGCTCTGGAAGGATTCTATCGAGTGGGCCGTGAACGAGCGCATGCTTGATGCCGACTCGCATGACAACTCCTTCAAGGTGCTGCTTGGTGCCGCAGGCGTCAGCTTCTTTGCCCTGGCTCTGGGGGCCGCCGACATCTTCCTGTTCTCGAGCGACTCCATGAGCGCGGTTGGCAAGATCGTTCCCTTTGGCATTCGTCTGGCAATACTTCTTGTGATGCTTATCGCGATGATGATGGTGCTGAGCAGCCAAAACTCGCAGTCGCCTGAGGCAGTGGAGATCAAGGCGAAGCTCAAGGCGCTCAAGAACTGGCTGAGGGACTTCACCAGGCTCCAGGAGGCCGTGCCCACCGACGTGGTGCTGTGGAACCGCCTTCTGGTCATGGCGGTCGTCCTCGGCGTGGCCGACAAGGTCACCGAGCAGCTCAAGCTCGCCCTTCCCGAAGTGGCCAACGACGATCGCCTTGGCGGCGCCATGGTCTGGTGCTCGCCCAGCGTTGGGGGAAGCTCCCCCGCGAGCATCTTCTCGAGCGGCTTCACGAGCGCCTCTTCCGCGGCAAGCTCGAGCGGCTCGGGCGGCGGCGCCTCTGGCGGTGGCGGCGGCGGAGCCGGCGGTGGTGGCGGCGGCGCCTACTAGCCTCAAGTCCCCATCATTGCAAAGGGGAGCCCTTCCGAACGTTGGAGGGCTCCCCTTTTGGCATCTTGTAAGACTCTTGCCTACGCGCGCGACTCCATGATGTCGCACACGCGGTCGAGGATGACGTCTGCCACCTGGTCGAGAGGCAAGGTCTCGTGATCGGTCACGCCAGCTTCGCTCACCAGCGAGATGCGGCTCGTGTCGGCGCCAAAGGTCGAGTCGGCACGTGACACGTCGTTGGCCACGATGAGGTCGCAGCCCTTCTTGGCGAGCTTGGCCTTGGCGTAGTCTATGAGGTCGTTCGTCTCGGCCGCAAAGCCCACGACGACCTGGCCGGAGTCCTTCA
>JAFUBJ010000395.1 GCA_017460265.1 Atopobiaceae bacterium
CAGGCGCTGTATCCCAACGTGCACGTCAACATGCGCCTGTCCACCGACTACGGCAAGATCTATAACGATGTCATCACCAACATTGCCACCAACACCACGCCCAACGTGTGCATCACCTATCCTGACCACATCGCGACGTACATGACGGGCACCAACACCGTGGTGCCGCTCGACGGCCTATTTGCCGACGCCAACTACGGCCTGGGCGGCAGCAAGCTTGCCTTTGACGGCCCGGCCGAAAGCGAGATCATCCCGCAGTTCCTTTCCGAGTGCGTGCTGGGAGACGCCCACTACGCCATTCCCTACATGCGCTCGACCGAGATCTGCTACGTCAACAAGACCTACGTAGAGGCGCTTGGCTTCACGCTGCCCGACGTGCTGACCTGGGATTTTATCTGGGAAGTGTCTGAGGCGGCTACGGCCAAGAACGCTGACGGCACCTACGTGGTCAATGGCCAGCAGGTCATGATTCCCTTCATCGACAAGTCCACCGACAACATGATGATCCAGATGCTCAAGCAGCGCGGTGCCGGCTACTCAACCGATGAGGGCGAGATCCAGATCTTCAACGATGACACCAAGGACATCCTTTACTCCGTGGCTGACCACTCCCAGACGGGCGCCTTCTCAACTTTCAAGATCAGCGGCTATCCGGCAAACTTCCTCAACGCTGGCCAGTGCATCTTTGCCATCGACTCGTCGGCTGGCGCCACGTGGATGGGCTCCAACGCGCCGCTGGTGGACATCAGCCCCGACAAGCTCGTGCAGTTCGAGACGGCCGTGCGCATGGTCCCGCAGTACGACCCCGAACACCCTCAGATGATCAGCCAGGGTCCCTCCATCTGCGTCTTCAACAAGACCGATCCGCAGGAGGTGCTGGCGTCGTGGCTGTTTGCGCAGTACCTGCTGACCAACGACGTGCAGATTGCCTACGCCCAGACCGAGGGCTATGCGCCCGTCACGACCAAGGCGCAGCAGTCCGCAGAGTACCAGGACTACCTGTCGCGCGCCGGTGAGGACGATACGGATCACTACAGCGTCAAGATCGAGGCCACGCGCGTCTTGATGGACAACGCCGAGAACACCTTCGTGACGCCGGTCTTCAACGGATCCACGTCGCTGCGTGACGCTGCGGGCCAGATGATCGAGAACGTGGCAAAGTCGGTCCGCCGCAAAGAGACGGTGGATGACGCCTATCTCGAGAACCTCTTTGACGACGTGATGGCGCTCTACCACCTTGACCAGCTCGGCGGCGCCGGTGCCGCCGGTGCCGACAGGGAATCGCTGGGGCCGCTGCCCACTGCCTCGAAGATGCTGCTTTGGACGCTGGGCATTGCCTGGGTGGGCATCATTGCCGTTGCCGCTCGCGACGAGCTCAAGAAGCGTCAACAATAGCGCTTGCTTGACAAAGCACCTCATGGAACGGGCCCGCATGGCATCTTCGCCACGCGGGCCCGCCCTTTGGGGGCATAACTTTTTACGTGACCTTATATGCAACCGATAGCCTGTATAATGATTCATTGTGTTTGGTCTGTTCAACCAAAGTCTTGGGAGAGTCCATGAAGAAGAGAGATGCACTTATCGCTGCGTTCACCTTCGTTTTGGCGCTTGTGCTTGCTGCATGCGGCGCGTCCGCCAGTGGCGGTAGCTCGTCTGCGGGCGGCGCTGCCGACACCGAAAAGGGCGAGGGCGTCATGACCTATGCCGAGTACATGGCAGCGAAGCCCGACGACGCTGTGACCATCGAGGCCTACGTCCAGGGAAAGCAGTCCTGGTGTGACAACAAGGCCACCATCTATGCGGCCGACGCTGACGGCGCCTATTTCATCTACAACGCCACCTGCACCGAGGACGACTACGCAAAGCTGGTTGACGGCCAGAAGATCAAGGTCACGGGCTTCAAGGCCGAGTGGTCCGGCGAGATCGAGGTTGCCGAGGGCGCCACGATCGAGATCGAGGACGGCAACTACATTGCCACCGCCGTCGACGTCACCGACAAGCTTGGCACCGACGAGCTCATCAACTTCCAGAACCAGAAGGTCGCCTTCAAGGGCCTGAGCGTTGCTCCGTCCAAGGACCCGGATGGCAAGGAGGTTGCGTACCTCTACAACTGGGATGGCTCCGGCTCCGAGGGTGACGACCTGTACTTCAACGTCACCGACGGCACCAACACCTACTCCTTCACGGTCGAGTCTTACCTCACCGACAAGGACAGCGACGTCTACAAGGCCGTCAAGGGTCTGAACGTGGGCGACGCGGTCGACATGGAGGGCTTCCTCTACTGGTACGAGGGCGCTAACCCGCACATCACCAGCGTGACGGTGAAGTAGTTCTCGTCTCATAGGCTTCAAGAGCAAGGGGCCCCGTTGTCTACGTGGACGACGGGGCCTTCTTTTGTGTCCGGATGGGCTTCCGCCGCGCCCATCCGGACGCCGAGGTGTCGTGGTCCCTGGTCGTTACCGCCGGGTCACCCAGGAGAGGGGATAGATGGCGCCCTCGGGGCACACGCCCATGCAGACCTTGCAGCCGACGCATTCGGCAATGTCGATGTGCGCCACGTTGTCCACGACCTCGATGCAGTGCTTGGGGCAGACCTTCACGCACCTGCGGCAGCCGATGCAGGTGTTGGCGCATGCGTCCTTGGCGCGCTTGCCCGTGAGCGTGTTATGGCAGAGCACGAACGAGACCTCGTCCACATCGCTCTTCTGGACCAGGCTGATCAGGCCGCGCGGGCAGATCGTGGTGCAGAGCCCGCAGCCGATGCACACGGCCGGGTCGACCACCGCTACCTGGTTCTTGTTGAGAGAGATGGCGCCGTAGGGGCAGGTTGCCACACAGTCGCCGTAGCCGATGCAGCCGTCCGTGCAGCCGTCGGAGAGGTGCCCCATGGTGGCGTAGATGCGGCAGCTGTGGGCGCCGTGGTACACGGCACGCTCCTGAAGGACCACGCGGTCGGCCGTGCCGCGGCAGGCGACGATGGCGCGCTTGACCACGACCTCACCGGCATCCACGCTCAGGTAGGCGCTGAGCTTGGCCGCGGCTTCCGGACCTCCGGGGCCGCAGGAGTTGACGGGGGCGCCCTCCAGCATGGCGCGCGCGTAGCCCTCGCAGCCGGGGTAGCCGCACGACCCGCAGTTGGCTCCCGGGAGAAGGGCAACCACGTCGGCGAGGCGCTCGTCCTCCTCCACGGCAAGCTTCTTGGAGGCAAACACGAGCACGGTAGAGCCGGCCAGGCCAATGGCTCCCACCAAGGCGACGGTAAGGAGAATCGAGTTCATCTGCTTCCTCCCTACGCGCCAAAGAGGTGGTCGATGACACCAGAGAAGCCCATGAAGCTCATGGCGGTGATGGCTGCGGCAATGAGGGTGATGGGCATGCCGCGGAACACCTCGGGCGGCTCTGCCTCTTCGACGCGGCGACGTACGCCGCTGAAGATGGTCATGGCAAGCAAAAAGCCCAGGCCAGCGCCAAGGCCTGCGACAAGCGCCTCGGGATAGGTGTAGCCCTCGTCCACGACGAGGATCGCCACGCCCAGGACCGCGCAGTTGGTGGTGATGAGGGGCAAAAAGACGCCCAGAGACGCATGGAGCGCGGGCACGTAGCGCTTGAGCGCCATCTCCAGCAGCTGCACCAGCGTGGCGATGACCAAGATGAAGGCGATGGTCTGGAGGTACTCAAGGCCCCAGGCCACCAGCAGCTGCTGGATGGGCCAAGTCACCGCGATGGCGAGCACCATGACCAGCGTCACGGCCGCCCCCATGCCCACGGCGGAGTCAAACTTCTTCGAGACTCCCAGAAACGGGCAGATGCCCAGGAACTTTACCAGCACAAAGTTGTTGACCAAGATCATGCTGAACAATATGGAGGCATACTGGGCCATCACTGCTCACGCTCCTCGGCTTCTTTTCTGGCTGCGGTCACGGCCGCCTCGAGCATCTCGACAAACTCGTCCTTGGCGCACATGTCGTCGGTCGGGTCGCCAATGCCGCAGTTGATGGGGCATGCCGCACAGAGGCTGGCGGAGGGCCCAACGCGCCTCTTGACTATGCGGTGCCGGTGGCGCGGATGCTCCTCGATCCAGACCGAGGCGGCGATGAGCACGCCAAGCACCGCAAAGCCTCCCGCGGGCATGACCATGATGATCATGGGCTCGATAAAGGGCGGCAGCACGCGCGCGCCCAGAAGGGTACCTGCGCCCAGCACCTCGCGAATGGCGGACATGAGGACAAGGGCGACGGTAAAGCCAATGCCCATGCCCGCGCCGTCTGCGGCGGCCTGCAGGGGGCCATGCTTGGAGGCAAACATCTCCGCGCGACCCAGCACGATGCAGTTGACCACAATGAGGGGCAGGTAGATGCCCAAAGCCTCGTCAAGGGCGGGCAGATAGGCCTTGACCAACATCATCACCAGCGTGACGAAGCTCGCGATGATGGTGATGAAGGCGGGAATGCGCACGGTCTTGGGAATGGCGTGGCGCAAAAGCGAAACCGCCACCTCCGAACACACCAACACGAAGGTCGTTGCGAGCCCCATGCCCAGGCCATTGGTCACTGCCGTGGTGACGGCAAGCGTGGGGCACAGGCCGAGCATCTGTCTTAAGGCTGGGTTCTCCTCGAGGAGTCCCCTGTCAAAGATCTGGGCAAGCGTCGGTTCGGTCGGCGCGGTAGGCTGCCTCTTGTCCATCAGCGCACCTCCTCGTATGCCTCGACCGCGATGTTGTATGCTGCAAGCACCGCCTTCGACGAGATGGTGGCGCCGCTGATGAGGTCGATGTCTCCTGGGCTTGCGGGCGTGGCGACAAGGCCGACGTACTGCCCGATGTAGGAGTCGTTGGCAACCTTGGTGCCCAGCCCCGGGGTCTCTTCGTTGCTCATGGCCGTGATGGAGCGGACCGTCCCGTCAGGGCCAAAGGCCACGGCGATGGGAACCTGCCCGCCATAGCCCTTGCTCTGGGCAACGATGACATGGGCGATCACGGCGCCAGCGGCGTCGCGTGCTTCGAGGGCGGCCGTGCAACCCGCGACGTCGCAGGAAACGGGCTCAAACGAGGCGGCCTCCGGCACGAGCGAGGCGTAGGTCTCTTCGGCCTTCCTTTGGGCATTGGCCTCTGCGATGGGGGAGGTGACGGAATGGACCGCGCCAAGCAAGGCCCCTGCCACCACGCAGATGACCACCAGCACGACGACGGGCAGAATCGTTGCCTGCGCGGCGGAGGTGCTCCTGCCAGCTTGCTCACTCATGGCGGCCCTCCTTCCGTGCGCGACGCCGCTCTGCCATGATCTCCTCGCCACCCACGGGGATGTTGGGCGTGAGCTGGTCAATGTAGGGCACCAGCAGGTTCATGAACAGGATGGAGAACGCAACGCCCTCGTTGAGGTTGCCAAAGAAGCGAATCAGGCAGGTGATGATGCCGCAGCCTATGCCAAAGACCAGCTTGCCGCGCTTGGTGGCGGGGCAGGTCGAGTAGTCGGTCGCCATATAGATGGCGCCCAACACAAGGCCTCCCGACAGAAGCTGCTCGAGCGGGCTCTTGCCGGCAAGCAGGCTCAAGAGGGCAACCGTACCCATGTAGCTGGCCGGGATGTGCCAGGTGACCACGGGGCGAATCAGCAGAAATACGAAGCCCAGCAGAAGGGCCGCCGCGTTCGTCTCGCCCAGGACGCCCATATGCGTGCCCAGCAGCAGCTCCATAAGCGAGAGGGGCTCTGCCGCAGGCGACAGCGGCGTGGCCGAGCTCACCACGTCAACGGGGGAGAGCGTGATTGCGGGTGGCACAAAGGTGGTCATGGCCACGGGGAAGGCCACGGCCAGGAAGATGCGTCCCACGATGGC
>JAFUBJ010000396.1 GCA_017460265.1 Atopobiaceae bacterium
GCGATGGTACTCATCCACGCCGATGTGGTTGGGGTAATAATGCCCAGGTAGAACGGCGTAACGCGCACCCTCGGGCAGCTTGCCGTGGCGCTCGAGGTAGCCAGGGTTGCCTTCCGCGTCAAGGTAGGTGATCTTGCGCGTCTGGCGCACGGACCCTCCCATGGTCACGTCGGTCATCGCGGGGCCGCGGCCATCCACGTCCCACGCGCCCTCCACCTGGTTGGCCGCCGTTGCTCCGCCCCAAAGGAACCCTTCCGGAAATGCCATGATCTGCTCCTTCCCTTACTTTGCCTGTGCGATATGATGCGCGAGCGCGCCCACGAGGTTTGCCTCGTTTCGATACTGGCATGTGACCAGCTTCGGGGCCGCAAGCCCCAGCCGCTGAGCGTAGGTGCTTTCGTATATCCTGCCAACCTCCGACGCCAGCGTCCACCCAAAGGCCGGCGCGGCGCTGATGCCGCCGCCAATGGCAAAGGCCTCCACGTCGAGCGTGATCTGCAGGTTGTAGATGAGGTGCGCAAAGCGGCGGCAGTAGCCAACCAACACGCGCACGGCTGCGAGGTCTCCTGCCTCTACCAGCGCGAAGAACTTCTTGCCATTGCGCGGAAGCGAGTCGGTGCCCTCGCCATGTGCCACGGCATAGCCCTGCGCGAGCGCCGCAGCCCCGCACGCCTTGCCCATCACTGGGGCGTCGGTGTAGCCATGGGCGGGGCCGAGGTCCTCATGGACGCTCTCCAGCAGAAGCGACAGGCTGCCGGAGCGTTTGTGGGTACCGTGCCACACCTTGCCGTCGAGGATGATGCCACCTCCAAGGCCCGTGCCCACCACGATGACCACGGCATCGCGCACGCCCGTCAGCGCGCCACCTGCCATCTCGGCCAGCGCGGCACAATTGCCGTCGTTCTCGATGCTCACCCGCGCGCCGGTGCGGGCCTCGAGGTCAGTCTTGATGTTGGTGCCCGCGTTGTACGCATAGCTGCCACCAGCAATGACAAGGCCTGACTGCTCGTCCACCTCGCCGCAGTAGCTCACCGCGATGCCGCCCTCCGGACGGCCCGTCTGCTCGTAGAGCCCGCAGATTGCGCTTAAGAAGGCCTCTCGACTCTCTGCTCGGCCATCGAGTGTCCCTTGCGTCAGGATCTGGTAGTTCTCGTCCATCACCGCATGCTTGATGGACGAGCCGCCTACGTCAATTCCCAGGTAATTCATTCGTTATGCTCCCTTTCTTCTGTCAAAGCCCTAGTACCATCCAAAGAGCGAGTGGCCGCCATCGAGCGTTGCGATGCGCGCCATGTCATCCGCGCTGAGCTCAAACCCAAAGACGTCGAGGTTCTCCTCCATGCGCTGGCGGTGTGCGGACTTGGGCACCACGCCCACGCCCAGCTGCAGCAGGTAGCGCAAGGCAACCTGGGCCGCCGTCTTGCCACAGCTGGCGCCCACCTCAACTAGCGTGGGCTCCGCAAAGATGCGACGACGCCCCTCGGTGAAGGGTGCCCACGCCTGCACGGGAATGCCACGACGTGCGAGCTCAGCACGTGTCTTCCCCTGCGTCCAGTACGCATGGCACTCAATCTGATCGAGCTCGGGCTGCGGCAAGCCCTCTGCGTCACACCAGGCAAGGAAGTCAGTCAGGAAGCGCCCCTGAAAGTTTGAGACGCCGATGTGGCGCGCCAGCCCCTGCTCGCGCGCCTCGACGAGCGTGCGCCACATGTCACGTGCCTGAGCGTACGGCTCGTGAATGAGCATCAGGTCAAGCTGGTCAACCTTCAGCTCTGAGAGCGAGTGCTCGATGCCCTTGCGCGCCTCGCGACGTCCCGCGAAGGGTCGGTCGAGCTTGGTGGTCACAAACACCTCGTCACGCGCGAGGCCGCTCGCGCGCAGTGCCTCGCCTACCTCGCGCTCGTTGGCATACATGTGAGCGGTATCAAGCAGGCGATACCCCACCGCAAGGGCATCCGTCAGCACGCGCACGCCAGCACGTCCGCGCACGTCCCAGGTGCCAAAGCCCACCTTGGGCAGTCGGTCACCGTTCTCAAGCCTCACGTACTCCACAGCACTCCTTTGCAAAGCGGCCACAGCTTCCCAACATCATCGTACGCCGCAGCGCAGTCCAAGCTCATACCTATATCGTTCAACTTGATATGTCTTAAATGAATATCATTTTAGAAAAAGGGGCTGACGCCCAGAGCGCCAGCCCCCGCCCCAAGGGAAGGAAAGAGGGGTCAAGTAGGTGTTTCCTACGCCTCCATCTCGGCCTCGGCAGCCAGGTACTCCTGGTCAACCGAGCGAGCGAACGGCAGGTAGATGAAGAACGAGGCAACGAGCTCGATGGCCTGCCAGAGAGCGCCCTGCCAGCCGACGTTGAGGAAGCCGGACAGGATGGGAGGCGTGGTCCAGGGAACGCTGATGCCGGTGGTGTAGGGCATGAAGCCGATCATCGTGAGGATGTAGGCGCCCGTCACGCCGAAGAGCGGGGCGAGGACGAACGGAACGAGCAGCTTGGGGTTCATGACGATGGGGGTACCAAAGAGCACGGGCTCGTTGATGTTGAAGATGCCGGCGCCGATGCCCAGCTTACCAACCTGCTTCATCTGGGCAGACTTGGCAAAGAAGAGCATGAACACGACCAGGCCGATGGTGATGCCGGAGCCGGTGATGGCGTTGAAGGTGTTCATGAACGGCTCGGAGAGGATGTGACCACCGTTGGCGGCCATGGCTGCCACGGCCTCGTTGCGGGTCATGCCGGAGTTCATGAGGCGCTCGACCAGAGCCTGGTTCTCAAGCATGTTGGCGGAGTTGATGGGGCCCATGACGGCGCCGACGACGGTGGCACCGTGCACGCCGAAGAACCAGAACAGCGGGATAAGCGTGGTGAAGATGATGACGCCGCCCAGCGAGTCGGTGATGCCCTGCAGAGGAGCCTGCAGGAAGGTGTAGATGAGCTCGATGGGGGTCTGGCCGGCGACGATGGCGCAGAGCGCGTAGACAACCACGGCGCCCGTGCAGATGGTGGCAGCGGGGATCAGGCCGGTGAAGGCGGCGGCGACACCGTCAGGCACGCCGTCGGGCATCTTGATGGTGATGTCCTTCTTCATGAACCAGCTGTAGATGAGACCAGTGAGCAGGCCAGCGATGATGGCGCCGATCATGCCCTGGCCGCCGAGCCAGGTCTTGTCGAGGCCGGCAAGCGTGGCAACCTCGTTGCCCTCGGCATCAAAGAGACCGGCAGGCACGTAGTCAGGAATGAGGATGAGGAACACCATCATGGAGATGATGCCTGCCGAGAGGGGCTCCCAGCCGTCGTTCTTTGCCCACGTGTAGGCGATGCCCACCGTGGTGATGAGGGCCGTGATGGCAAACGTGGAGGTGTAGCCATGGGACAGATACGGCACGATGCCCAGGCTGACGACGAAGTTGGACAGGGACTCTACCGGCAGCTGGAAGAGCAGCAGGTAGACGGCACCAACCATGATAGCCGGCATGGAGAACATCATGCCGTCCTTGATGGCGCGGACGCCACGCGTGTTCACGAACGCCATGAACGCGGGCACGACTTTGGTTTGCAGAAACTCGCCCATTAGTCAGTCCTTCCTTTTTTCGAACGCTGTACGGATTTCCTTCCGTTGGTGCAAAAACCGAAGCAAGCTGCCCCGCCCACACGAGGTAGCAACGCCACGCTTGGTAAACCGCACCTTCATGGCACGGTTCGATCCGCTATGCAAGATCCTCGCCGTTGCTCGCGATGACCTTCTTGTACCAGGCAAACGAGTCCTTGCGCACGCGATGCAGGTCGCCGTTGCCCTCGTCGTCCATGTCCACGTAGATGAAGCCGTAGCGCTTGGAGACCTGGCCGGTGCTGGCCGCGCAGAGGTCGATGGGGCCCCAGGTGGTGTAGCCAAAGATGTCGACGCCGTCCTCCTCGATGGCCGCTTTGAGGTTGGCAATGTGGTCACGCAGGTAGGCGATACGGTACGGGTCATGCACGCGCTCGACGCCGTCCTCAACCACCAGCTCGTCCTTCGCGCCCAGGCCGTTCTCCACGTCAAACAGGGGCACGTGGTAGAGGTCGTTCAGCATGTTGAGGAAGTAGCGATAGCCCACCGGGTCAACCTGCCAGCCCCACTCGCTCTTCTTGAGGTAGGGGTTCTCCACGCCGGTGAAGACGTTGCCTTGCACGGCCACGCCCTCGCCCTTGTGCGTGGTGAAGGCGCTGGAGGTGTAGTAGCTGAAGGCCAAGAAGTCGCTCTTGCCCTCCATGAGGTCGGCGGCGTCCTCCTCGGACACGACGATGTCCTCGCCGTACTTGCGCTGGATGCGGCCCGCAAAGCCGGGATAGCGGCCAAAGACCATGGTCTCGGCGCAGTAGCCAAAGACCTCCTGGAAGTGCTGGTAGTTCTCGAGCACGTCGTCGGGGTCGCAGGTGTAGGCATAGGAGCACAGGCCGCAGATCATGCAGCCCACGCGCGAACCGGGGATGATCTCGTGCGCGATCTTGACCGCACGCGCGGCGGCTACCATCTGGTTGTGGATCTCGAGCAGGTTCTTGCGGCCCTTCTCGGCAAAGTGCAGCAGCACGTTGATCTCGTTGAAGGTGATCCAGTTGTGGATGAGGTCGCCGTACTCGGTGAAGCACACACGAGCGAACTCGACGAACTCGTCGATGAGCTGGCGATTGGCCCAGCCGCCCAGCACCTCGGTCATGTAAATGGGCTCGTCGTACTTGAAGAGCGTGATGACCGGGTCCATGCCCAGGCGTACAGCCTCCTCAAAGACCTGGCGATAGAACTTGACGCCCTCCTCGTTGACACCACCGGCGACGCCCTGCGGGAAGATTCGAGCCCAGCTGATTGAGGTGTTGAACGTGGTGAAGCCCATCTCGGCAAAGAGGCCCAGGTCTTCCTTCCAGTGGTGATAGGAGTCGGTGGCTACGTGGTTGGAGTAGTGGATATCGTCGAAGAGCTGGAAGTGAGCACCCTCGGGCAGCTCACTGTAGAACGGAATGGAGTCGCGCTGTCCTTCCGCGTTGATGAAGTGAATGCGACGCACGCCCGTCACCGGCTCGACCTCAGCGTAGTCAATGGCCACGGGGGCCTTGCCGCCCTCGTCCCAGCCACCCTCGACCTGGGCCGCGCTGATCGATCCACCCCAGAGGAAGTTCTTCGGAAATGCCATGGTTGTTCCTTTCTACGCCTATCTACCTGTTGTTATTTGAGTTTAAAGACGTCTTTGAAGCATGTACAATGCCGACTTTTTCAACTTAGAAATAGGTATTAGCTATTTCTCAATCAGCTAACAGACCAGCATGAAGTCGCGAAAGACAAAGGTGCCCCACGCGACTCCCCAATCGCGCGGGGCTCCAAGGGAAGGAAGGGCCGTTAAGCTGCCTGCACCTCGCCCTGCTCCTCCGCCAGGGCGTGTGCCTCAAAGGCACGCCAGAAGGGCAGGTAGATCACGAAGCCGATGACAAAGGCGATCAGCGGCAGCGCGGCCGTCTTGATGTCGCCGGTACCGAGAGGCCACAGCAGGAACGGGGGCGTGGCCCACGGCAGGTTGGCGAAGAACTTGCCGAACATCGGGGTGCTGTCGAGGAGGAAGCAGACACCCGGGCCGATGACGGTGTTGAGCAGGAAGGGAACGCAGGGGTAGGGGTTGAGCACGAGCGGCAGACCAAAGACGACGGGCTCGGTGATGGTGAAGAATGCCGGGGCGAGCGAGGTCCAGCCGAGGACGTTGTGAGTCTTGACCTTGGAGCGGATCATAAGGATGACGAGCGGCCAGATGGCGGAGGGCCACATGACCAGGCGGTCGATGCTACCGCCGGTGCCAAAGCCGGCGAGCACGTGCGGAAGCTGCGTGGTGGGAGTGCCTGCTGCGAGCGCCGCAGCGTTCTCCTCGAGCCACATCAGACCGAAGGGCTGGAAGTTGGAAAGCAGCATGTTGTCGCCGTGCAGGCCCACGACCCACATGAGGTTGGCGAGCAGGCGGGCGCCAAGGTACACGAAGATGCTGTCGGCACCGGCAGCAAGCGGGGCAAGCACGCTCATCAGGATGGCGATGAGGTCGATGTTCATCAGGGTGCGGATGATCCAGCAGACCCCGAGCACGATGGCGTAGGGCACGATTGCGGCAAAGGAATTACCGATCTGGGGCGGCACCTGCTCGGGCATCTTGATGGTAAAGCCGCTGAGGATGAACCAGCTGTAGACTTTGGTCGCAAGGAGCGACACCACCATGGCGACAAACAGGCCGTTGGCGCTAAAGTTGTCGGCATCGCCGCCGTTCTCGGGACCACAGGTAACGACGATGAAGGCCGCCATGCCCAGCAGGCCGCACGTCGTGCTGTCGACACCCAGGCGCCTGCCATAGGCCGAGGCGATGGTCATCGAAGCGTACAAGGAGAGCAGGGAGAGTGTGACGCTGTTCATCCACGCGAACTTATCCGCCAGCGGCTCGAGGAACGGCAGCAATGCGGTTCCCGAGTTGCCAACCGACGGGCTACCGAGCACGTAGACGACCAAGAACATGGCGCCCGCAATGGTCAGCGGAATGGTGGCCAGCATGCCGTCCTGAATCGAGGCGATCGGCTTGAGCATGCCAAAACGCCCGAGCGGAGCCGCGATCTTCATGACCACGTCCATGACCTTGCCTTAGAGAAGGATAATACCTATGTTAATGAGTAAGAAATAGATTCGTCCTATTTCTAAGGATATCGAGGGGAGCTCGCATGGAACTGAGGACACTTCGCTACTTCCTGGCCGTTGCCTACGAGGGAAACATCACTCACGCGGCAGAGAGCCTCTACCTCTCCCAACCGTCGCTCACACGCCAGATCCAGCTGCTGGAGGAGGAGCTGGGCTGCAAGCTCTTTGTGCGCAAGCGTCATAGCGTGGAGCTCACCCCAGAAGGCCTCGAGCTGCGTGGTCGCGCCATCGAAGCGCTGCAAATCATCGAGCACATCGAGCAGGACTTTAGTAGTCGCAGCGACAAGGAGATCAACGGTAGCGTTTTTATCGCCGCGGCAGAGACGGCAGGCATGCGCACCATCGCGCGCGTTGCCTCGGAGCTACGTGCCAGGCATCCTGGCATTACCATCGAGCTCACCACCGGGGACTCCTTCTCCGTGACTGATCGGCTGGACAAGGGGTTGGCCGACCTTGCCGTGTTCTGCGAGCCGGCAAACGTCGCCAAGTACCACTCCCGGCGACTGCCCGAGGTAGACACCTGGGGCGTGCTCATGCGTGCGGATGACCCACTCGCACATAAGGAGGTTATCGTCTCGTCGGACTTCGCCCGACGCCCCTGCTACATCAGCGCCCAACAGAGGAGTACCGAGCACGAGACCAATCCCTTCCGCACGTGGATGGGCAGGAGGCGCGGCCAATTCAAGGTGGCAGGCACGCTCGACCTCGTGCGTAATGCGGCAACAATGGTTGCAGCGTCTGGTGAACTTGTGCTCACCTTTAAGAGCATTGGTGGCTACACGGGTGACGAACTGGTCTTTCGTCCGCTCTCACCCACCCTACAGACAGGCTCCTTCGCAGCTTGGAAGCGCGGGCGCACCTTCTCGGACGCCGCCCGGCTCTTCATCGACACGCTCAAGGAGGAACTGGTGCAACCCAAGACCCCTTCCAGTGACGCTCGACCGCAGGCATAGGGCGTATCGCCATGGCCACATGAGCCTATAATGGGTCGGACGACGTGCGCGTAACGCCACAAAACCCTTCAACGCCATGCCATGCACCAACAATCGGACCGACACCAAGGAGGAACCTGGTGAACAGGGCCAAACGGACCGATCTCATCACCATCATCGCGCTCTGCGATGCGGCCCTCGCCATACTGCTCAGCGCTGTCATGAGCGGCAGTGCGCAGGCTCCGCAGGAAGATGCGCGATTGCTCGGTAGGAGCCGCCCTCGAGCTCGAGATACTTCGCCCGAGACGTCACGCCAAACGCTTGGGCAAGATCCTCCTGATGAAGACGCGTGACGAGCAGCCCGTCCCCTGCGCACGAGACTTGCCGGCCATAATGCTCGCTGCATATAACGGGGCTACCGAGAGAGAACGAGCAGGTACGCGCCACCGAAATGCCACACAGCCCAGCCCCGACCAAACACACGAACTCAAACTCGGCGATGCGCGAAAGGTTGCTCGCCTTCAGGATGTGCGTTGAGGAAGCTCCGCCTTCCGGACGCATCCATCCTTCCGTCATGGGTGCGCCGGGCATGTGGGCCAGCCCCACCTTACCTTGCGTTCCCGCCAGGGACAGTCGCGAAGCAAAGTTCGAGGATGCCAGAGACGAAAAATCGCGCAGCGTCTGCCGTAGCTCGTCCTCCGACAGCGGCGTATAGGGGCCGTTATCCCATCCTGTGCCCCGTGAAGCCTCACGGACCACCACATCGCCGATGCAGTCGAATCCGCCGCAGGCAAGCAACGTCAGATAGTCATCCTCACGAGCCGCCGCGCGCGGCCAATGCCGTGCGCGTCTGTCCCTCGGGAAGAAGCCCCTCGAAGTACGGGCGGAATAGCCGCTCGTCATGCACACGCGCTTCAAGCGGTAGGGAGAGCGAGAGGGGCAGCGCGCCTTCACGCTCCAGATATGATTCCCCGTAGGTAAAGGCTGGCGTCCCCTCAGGCCCCCGGTCAATGACACCAACCTCAACAAGCCCGTCGCCCACCAAACGTGAAACGACCAGGTTCTCCATCA
Organism: Atopobiaceae bacterium; assembly: GCA_017460265.1. Classification (GTDB taxonomy): domain Bacteria; phylum Actinomycetota; class Coriobacteriia; order Coriobacteriales; family Atopobiaceae; genus UBA1367. The sequence continues at coordinate 8,705 of JAFUBJ010000396.1, forward strand.
CGCACCACGCTCCTCGGCAAAGAGGCTGATGCTGAGCAGCTCGGCAAGATGGAGCGCCTTCCCTATCTCTGAGGTCCGCTTGCCATGCTCGAGATTGATGACGTACGTCACCCCCACACCCGCCGCTTCTGCCAGTTCGACCTGCGTGTACCCCTGGCGCTTCCGTGCCGCCCTGATCACTGCACCGAGCTCTTCTGTCGTGCGTATACGCTGCATCGGCCCTCCAGAATCTATGCGAACGCATCGAATTCGAGTTCTTCCTCCTGTGGGCGTCTACGCCACCAGCAGCACCACGAGCGTGTAGGCCACGAGCGTCACCACGATGTAGAGCGACATGAAGGCCGAGGTGAAGCTCGCGTCGCGGTCACTTTTGTAGAGCGGTGTGAGCAGCGGCGCCATGCCAAAGCCCGTGGGGCACGTGAAGTAGATGAGCACCGCCATCAGGAACTCGTGGTCGGCCATGCGCGCGTGGAACAGCAGGAAGAAGCCCAGGATGATGGCGATCGACCACGCCAGGCGCACCGCACCCAGCCGCAGGATGGGCGCGAGCGTGTTCTTGTCCACCGTGAGGTCGTAGCCCAGGCAGAAGAGGATGAGGGCCACGATGGGGCTGGTCGCCATCGAGAGCGTGGCCGTCCACGCCGGCCCAAAGGGCGAGGCGACGATGAGGCCGAAGAGTCCCGTGAGGTTGAGGACAAGGCCCAGCGTCACCGCGATGACGAAGGGGCTCGTCACGATGCTCTTGAGGATGTCGGCCGCACGCGCTCCCTTGGCCGACTCACGGGCGATCATGATGGGCATCACGACGAAGCAGGTGAAGGTGCCCGCTAGGTCGAAGATGACCGTGTTGGACGAGGCACCCACGATGGAGAGGTACAGCGGCAGGGCGACGTTTCCGCCCTCGTGGCAGCTGAGCAGGTACTTGGAGAAGTGCGCCTGCTCGGAGCCGGTAAAGCGTGTTGTGAGCGGCCCCACCACCAGAAGCGCCAGGAGGTACATTACCAACACATATCCCACGATGGGCAGCACACCTGCATCGAGCTGCGCGCTTGCCAACAGGTTGAAGATCATGATAGGAAAGAGCACGTCGAAAACGATTGCTTTGGCGCCATCCTTCTGCTCGCGACTCACCCAGCCAAAGGTGCGGCAGAGCCACCCCAGGGCGAGCATGAAGAAGACGGGCAAGAGTGTGCTGAGCGCTGCCATGTGCGTTTCCGTTTCTATCAGGCGGGGGTTCTTCTGGTAGCCCAGCTGCTCCGGCGTGAATAGTTACCACTGGATTGATCTGCGTTCTGCGAATCCTGCAGTTTTGTCGGGATACTCGAATCGAATGGTAACTAGCTATTTTATCTAGTTACCATTCGATTGTTTATGAACCGATTAATGTACCTAAATCGCGGATCCTATGGTAA
>JAFUBJ010000397.1 GCA_017460265.1 Atopobiaceae bacterium
GTCGCGCACGTAGTTGCGGATCCCATAGACGAGCTCGGCCTCTTCCTCGCCAAGCTGCGTGCGGCGTAGGTGCCGCGAGGCGTCGCCGTTCTCGACCAGGCCGCGCACCGTGTCCACCAAGGGCAGCATGAATGCCCCAAACAGCACGATGGTGACGGCAAACAGAACCAAGAATTGGACCGCAAGCTTGGGATCCTCGATCATCAGCACGACCAGCTCATAGTCGGTCTCAGTCACTTCGAGAAGATCTACCAGCTCCTTGCCGATGGTCACCGCAAACCACTGGAAGAAGACGCAGAGCGCCACGATCACCAGGCAGCCCATCCCGCACCCGCGAAGGAACCACCCGAAGCCCGTCAAGACGACGTTGTTCGCCCGCCCGATCCGTCGCAGGTGGACCCCGTCGACCGCCTCGTCCTCGGCGAGCTCGGCCCATCGCCCATAGGACGCACCGTCAAGGCCCTCGGTCGTCGCCAGTTCCACCAGCAGCCTATCGCTGGGAGAGAGCTCTGGCAGGCGGCTGGCGTCAAGCAGGCGCGCCCGGTCGCCCTCCATGCTCAGGATGCCGCGCCGCTCAAGCGATAGGAGCGTTGCGGTGGCGTCCTCGCGCGGCTCAAGGCGAAGGTCGGCAAGCAGGCTCACCTGTGCGGCGGTCAGGCCGTTCAGCCGCTCGCGATAGTAGTCAAGGTCGCGCGTGGGCACGAAGCTCGTCTCTCGGCGTGCGCGCGACATGAACGCCGTGCACACGCACCACCACAGGAAGAAGAGCGGAAAGCTGATGGCCATCACCTCGAAGGCGAACATGCACACCGCGGCAATCAGGCCAATCGTGGGGTTTGGGGAGGCGGCGATGGCACCCCGAAGGGCAGACTCGTTCACGCGCCAGGCGCGCACGAGGTTGACGAGAGGCACCACCCAGGCACCCCAGCGCAGGATCTGCCACCGGCGGTAGCGACCTGTGCGTATGAACTGCTTCTTTGACGCCATGGCAGCTCTCTCCCCTTGCGTACCATGGGAGACAGCCCATGGCAGCTTGTGCTAGTGCGTCGCGCCGCGCGGCTTGGACGCGATGACGGCGTTGCGATAGTCGGGATTGCCCGTGACCTCGCGGATGACGGTCAGCTCCGGCGGGAATCGGACCTCGGTGTCCTCCTGCGTGAGCTCGATCTCGACCATCGCCTGATCGTCCCAGCAGGGGAAGAGGTCGATCTCGAAGTACTGTCCCGCATAGGTCAGGCAGTAGCGGGTCTTCTCGATCTGGCGGAACGCCGGGTCGGCCTGCATGAGAAGCGTCAGGTACTCGCGCTCGGTCAGGCGGCGCTGCAGCTCCATGCGCGTGTGGTTTTTGTTGATGCGCTTCTCGGTGAGGTAGTAGATGTAGTTGTCGTTTGAACCGCGCTGGCGAATGCGAATCTCTTGGTCGGGCTCGGAGCGCAGGTAGGTCTGGACGATCTCGACGCGCTCGCAGTTGGGCTGACTCTCCAGCCACTCCACGCTGGGGTATTCGATCAGGAACTTGCGCTCGATCTCGTACGGGGCAAGGTCGCCCAAGAAGTAGGTGATCTCGCGCATGAGGTGGCGCATCTTCTCCTCGAAGTCGCTGCGGTTGTCGATGACGCGGAAGTGCGGATGTCCCGTCCAGGCCGCAATGAACTTGTCGTCGAGCGCCGCGGCCTCCTCGACCGACTCGTAGCGGGCGCCGTTGTTCTCGAGGGTATAGAACTCCTCGGCGCCCTTTGCCGCGCTCACCAGGTGAAAGACCGCGTCGTAGTCGTCACGAAGCTCAATCTCGGTCTTGCCCAGACAGCCCAGGACCTCGTTGAACTCGTCGTCGTTCATGTACGCCTTGTTGTCCAGCTCGCCACGGTCACACACGATGACGATCTTCTCGTCGGTCATCGTGGATGCCGCCCGCTCAAAGACCTGCTCCTTCTGCATCTGCAGCAGCATTTGGCACTTCTGGTATTCGACATTGGTGACGCAGGTCCACGGTGCCACGCCGCCCGAGATGAGCGAGGTGGCGGTCTCAGGCACGGTGAGGACGGTATAGCCCAGGTGCGAGAGGTCGCGCTGGATGCGGCTGAGCGCGGTGGTCTTTCCCCCGCACGGGCCACCGGTGATCACGATCTTGTGGATGGACATGGCTTTGCGCTCCCTTCCCCGGGGAATGACAGCTCTTGATAACGATACCGCTTTAGTGACCGTTGGGGCAGCCCAACGGTCATCGGGTTCCTTTGAGCAGCTCGCGGGCATGCGCAAGCGATGCCTCGGTGGCCGAGCCCGAGAGCATGCGGGCGACCTCGGCCACGCGCGTCTCGCCATCGATCTTGGTGAGCGACGTCTCGGGAAGGCCTTCCTCCCCCGCCGCAGACTTCGAGACAAGGTAGTGACACTCCGCCATGACGGCCACCTGGGCGAGGTGCGTCACAACGATGACCTGGTGCGTCTTGGCAAGGCGTGCCAGCACCTTTGCCAGGGCAACCGCCGTCGCACCGCCCACGCCAGCGTCCACCTCGTCGAAGACGAGCGTCTCGGCGCCCGTACCGGCAGACCCGGCGCGCTCGCCCAAGACGACCTTGACGGCAAGCATCACGCGGCTGATCTCGCCGCCCGAGGCGATGCGCCTGAGCGGCCTGGCCGTCATTCCCGCAGCCGGCCGATACATGAGCTCGACCTTGCTGGGGCCAGCCGCATGCCACTGATCGCGCGGGAGCGCCTCCATCTGGAAGGCTACCTCGGCAGAGCCCATTTCGAGCGAGGCCATCTCCTTCGAGACGGCGCGCGCAAGCTCGGGTGCGGCGGCGGAGCGAACGGCGTCGAGCGCCCTAGCGGCGCGGGCAAGGTCGGCTTCGGCAGCATCAAGCCTGCGCTTGGCCTTGCGCGCCAGCTCGTCGCCGTTCTGGACCGCGGCCACCAGCTCGGCCGCCTCCTCCCGCCGGCGCAGCACGGCCTCGACGCGCGGCCCGTAGGGGCGAAGGAGTCCTTGGTAGGCAGCCATACGCTGCTGCATCTCGTTGAGGGTGTCGGGATCAAAGTCCATCGAGTCCTGATAGCTCCGCAGGTCGGAGGCCACGTCCTCGATGTCGATGATCGAGCTTTCGAGCGTCTCGGCAAACTGTGCGAGAGCCGCGTCATGTGCCGAGGCGTCGCTCAGAAGCGAGCTGGCATCGGAGAGGACCTCGAGCGCGCCGCCTTCGCCCGTCAGGGCCTCGCGCGCCTCGTACGCCGCGCGAAGGAGCGACTCCGCGTACTCCACGCGCGGAAGGGTCTCCTCGAGCTCGTTATGCTCCTCGATGCTCGGGCCGACCTCGTCGATGCGCCGCAGGATGAACGCGGCCTCGTCGACGCGCTCCTGGGCAGATCGGCCCATCTCGCGAATGCGCTCCAGCTCAGCCTGCGCGTCCGCCGCATCGCGAAGCGCCTGCACGTAGGCGGTGCGGGCGGAGGTGGCCTTCTCCCCCGCCCAGGCATCAAGGAGGTCGACGTGGGTCTGCACCTTGAGCAACCTCTGGTGCTCGTGCTGGCCGCAGAGGTCGATGCTCACGCCCACCTTCTCGGTCAGCTCGCGCACCGACGACATGTGGCCGTCCATCTCCACGCGGCTCCTGCCGTCGGCCGAGACGCGCCGCCGGACCACGGTGCCCTCCTCGTCGTCCCCGGGAAGGAACAGCCGCGCCTCGACAGCAAGGCCAGACGACCCCTCGCGCACCGCGCCGGCATCGGCTCGCTCGCCAACCAGCAGCTTTATGGACGAGAGCAGCGCGGTCTTGCCCGTTCCCGTCTCGCCGGTCAGGACCGTCAGCCCCAAGGCCGGTTGGATGTCCGCATCGCGAATCAGCGCGACGTTCGTCACGTGAAGTTCGTCCATCATTGTCCTGCCAAACCCCTCGTCTGGTGATGTGGCCGAGCGCTCGTCGCGCTTGGCCCTTCCAGAGAACACGCGCGAGACCGACTCATAGAAGCTGCGCACGCTGCGGTCCATCA
>JAFUBJ010000398.1 GCA_017460265.1 Atopobiaceae bacterium
CCGCATGCCAAGTTCGGCCACCCCACGACCGAGCAGCTGCTTGACCTCGTGGACCAGATGGCGGAGTGCGGCATTGGCGGCGTTTCCCTCACAGGCGGCGAGCCACTCATCCGCGAGGACTTCTGGCAGATCATCGACGCTCTGACCAGGCACCATATCGAAGTGGACATGATTTTTACAAACGGGTATCTGGTAAACAACGCATTGCTGGATGGCTTTGAGAAACGCGGGCTTCACCCGATGTTTCAGATGAGTTATGACGGAGTCGGCCGGCATGACTGGCTGCGCGGTTTCACGGGTGCTGAAGAGGCTGGGAACCGTGCCTTCGCGCTTTTGAAACAACGCGGCTATCACGCGGACGCTTCCATGTGCCTGCATAAAGGCAATGTTCATACCCTGCGTGAATCCGTACTGCATCTGGCTGAGCTTGGCGTAGGAAATCTCAAGGTCAACCGCATCCAGGAGCTGGGGGAGTGGAAGAACGCCGATGAGGACATTGCCCTTACCGAGGACGAGTCGCTGCAGATCTACCTCGATTACCTGCCACAGTACTTTGAGGACGGCGCACCGCTTTCCATCACGCTCGATGGGGCATTTAGCTATGAGCCTCCGGAGAAGAGCATGTATTACGGCTACGAGCGTCACTGTGGGGTTGATCCCGAAAGCGAGCGACGCCTTTCGTGCGGCATCCTGCGTTCGAGCATGTACATTGGCCCGGACGGCCGCGTGTGTCCCTGCATGTCCATGACCGTTCAGGAGCAGGACGAGGCGTTTCCCAGCGTCTTTGAGCAGCCCCTGCGCGAGATACTGGGATACACGCCCTTCATGGACCGTTGTGCGGCAACGGTCGGACAAGTGCGTGACGCTAACCCGGAGTGCCGCGAATGCAAGTGGGTCAGTTATTGTCATGGCGGCTGCCGAGCCGCGGCGTACAATGATGGCGGGTCATTCTACGCCGTGGACCCCAGTCAGTGCCACTTTTTCAAGGCGGGCTGGTTTGAGAAGTTCAAGAGCGTGGCGGAACGCGCACGTGACGCATACTATGTTCGCGAGGGAATCGAGCTCCCGGCAGACGCCGAGAGGTAGGAATACAAAGCGATAGGAGAGTGTATGTCAAAAGAAGCGGCAGAGCGGTTCGTCAAGGCTTGGGAAGCCAAGGACCCCGAGGTTGCCAGGGCACTCGAGGCGCAGGACAAGACGGATTTGGACGTGCAGGCGCTGGCAGAGATTGCCTGTGGCATCGGCTTTGAGGTCAGCGAGCAGGAGCTGGCGGAGCAGTTTGAGCTGCGTCGCAGCCGTATCCTCAGCAAGATCGACGCAGCTGATGTGTCCGATGATGACCTCGAGCAGGTCGCAGGCGGCAGGAATCTTGCCCAGCCGTGGCCCCGTCCTTGCAGCAGCGATTACGATCCCAATTCCAGATGCGCTTTTGACGACCGCTGCCTGACAGCGATTCACTGGTATCCTGCAAACCGAAGATGTGCCTTCACCTTTGAGCCCGACGAGCACTGCTTCTCCGATGACAACTGCTCCGAGCACTCCCATTGCTACAACCCCATGTACGGCGGGATTCTATAACTCTCTCACGCACATGATACCGTTGGGACGGAGCGTGTCGGTAAAGCGTATTATCGAAGCGAGGCAAAAGAGCCTTACGGTGGTCGAAGGGCAGTGTGAAGCAAGAGAGAGGAAAAGGAATGTCGAAGGAATCTGCAGAGAAGTTTGTCGATGCGTGGGAGGCTGGTGACGCTGAGGTCATCAAGGCCCTCGAGGCGCAGGACGACAGCGTGCTGCTCGACCCCGAGGCGCTTGCGGACGTCGCGGGAGGCATCGGCTTTGACGTGACCGAGGAAGAGCTTAGGCAGCTGTTCGCCCGTCGTCGCCGTCGCATCATCGGCGCCGTTGACCAGGCCGTGGTGTCCGACGAAGACCTCGCGCAGGTTTCGGGTGGCAGGAATGATGAGATTTGGCCGCCACGCTGCAGCAGCGACTACGACCCCAATTCTAAGTGCGTCTTTAACGACCGCTGCCTGACGGCTATTCACTACTACAGGGCTAGTCGGAGATGCTTTGAGACATTCGAGCCCGACGAGCACTGCTTCCATGACGACAACTGCAACCAGCAGTATCGCTGCTACAACCCCATGTACAAC